>SLIW01000117.1 GCA_007135435.1 Natronomonas sp. | reverse complement strand
GACCGCGCGCTCCTGGAGCAGCCCGAGGGCGGCGTCGTAGACCTCGCGTGCCCGCGGCGTCGCGAGGAAGGCACCGTCGTCGTCGTGTCGGCGGCGGATCGCCGCGCGGGCGATGCGTGCCGCGTGCGCCTCGCTGATGCCGGGTGCCCGGGCGACAGCGGCGACGTCGCCCGAAGCGATGGCCTCCTCCGGGTCCTCGAGCTCGGCCAGCCGGGAAGCCGTCTTCGCGCCCACCCCGGGGATGGCCTCCAGCTCCTCGAGATCCATCTACCCTGTCGTTGTGCGGTCGGTGGGGAAAACTTCACCGGGTCCCGTAGGACCGACGACCGGGAGGTGGACCGGACACCGGGAGGTGGGCTGCCGCCCGAGTGGTGGGTCGTCGCCCGGGAGGTGGGCCAACGGTTCGACAGGCCCCGGAGGTCGAACGGGTAGCCGTGGAAGAACGTCGGGATTCCGAGGGGAGGGAGTCGGTAAGACCAGGGCGACGGTCGGTAAGGCGCGGGAGATGGTCGATAATGTGCGCGAAAATTCCGGTATAGCTCGAGGGACGCTGGTGAACGAGGAGGCTGCCAGCCCCCGATCGCCTGGGTGCGCGAACCGTTCCCGGACGAGCCCACGACTGTTCCCGGACGAGCCCACGACTGTTCCCGGACGAGCCCCCAACCGTCCCCGAACGAGCCGACCGACGATCGGTGTACCTTTCGGGACGAAAATCACCCGAAGGCGGAGCCGTGACTCGTCGGTTCGTGGTCTCGAACCGGACGATAAGCTGCGACTATTAATTACGGGTGGACTGCATGAGCAGCCCCATGAACAGGTCCCCCGACGCGTTCGAGGAGTACCTGTCCCCGGACGAGGAGGTCGAACACGCCAGCCCGGGGACCGTGGTCGACGACTCGGACACCATGGACGGGACGATCGCCGTCACGGACAGGCGGGTGCTCTTCCTCCCCCGGGCGGGCGGACGGCTCGAGTTCCATCACGCGTACGTCTCCTCGATGCGGAGCCGCCCCCGGTCATCCTACACCGGTCGAGGCCTGCGCACCGTGTCCCTCGTGGTGGCCGGGATCGCCCTCGCCGCCCTCGGCGTCCTGGGCGTGCTGGCCTCGACGGGTAGCGGCCTGGCGGTCGCGCTGACGGTCGTCGGTGCGGCCAGCCTCGCGGCGGTCGCGATCGTCCGCCGCGACCGCCTCGACGTGGACACCCGGGGGCTACGGGCCGCCCTTCGGACGGGGTCGATCGAGGACGTCGTCCAGAGGCGGGCGCACGACGGGTACGCCTTCGGGAGCCACCACGGCCACCTGCTCGTCGGGTTCACCCTCGTCGCGCTCGTCGCGTTCGTCTTGCTCGTCGCGTTCGCGGGTGGGCCCGTGGCCCTTGGGTTCGCCCTCGTGGTCGCTGGCGGCCTCCTGGCCACCGACCGGGGTGTCCGGGAGAAGCGGGATCTGGAGCGGTCCGGCGCGAGCCGGCGCCGCGAGCAGGAGGTCACCGTCCACCTCGCCGACGGACGGCTGGTCCGGCTACGGATCGACGGCGACGACGACCTCGACCGCGAGCTCAGCCGGCAGATCGGCATCGCCACCGCTCGCGGGGGAAGCGAGCAGCGCGACGGGACCGACTCACGGGCGGGTGCGATGAGCGGTCCGACTCCGAGCGCCGGCCGATCGACCCACGGCGGTCGATCAACCCACGGCGGCCGGTCGACGCACGCCGAGGGCCGCGACGCCAACCGTGGCTGGTGAGTGGGTCGACAGTGGCGGGTGAGGGGCCCGACCGGGACTCGTAACTGGCACACCGGTGGAGTGCCTCGGGACAGAAGGGACGCGATAGCCGACCGGCGAGTGGGATTCCCTGCCGACGCCGGGCCGGTGTATCGACCTACATGAAGTCGGCGATACCGCTCTGCTTGTTCGTGTCGTCCTCGAAGACGGACTCCAGGGCGCGATCGAGGATCTCCAGGCGCTGTTTCGTGTACTCCCGGCAGTCGTACTCCTCGGCCACCCTGATCGCGGTGTCCATGTACTTGCTCACCGACCCCTCGTGGACGGTGAGGTTCACCTGGCCGCCGCAGACCCGGCAGTCGCCCGTCAGGGGCATCCGGCGGAACTTCTCCCCGCAGTCCAGACACCGCGTCTCCTGGCGGGAGAAGGCCCGGAGGTTGCCGATGAGGTCCGGCAGGAAGTGGTACTCGATGACCCGCTCGGCGACGTCCGTCTCGTCGACCGCCCGCAGCTTCCGGGCCAGCTCGAGCTGGGCGTCCATCTTGTCCATCATCGACTCGAGGGTCTTGTACGCCGAGAGGTCGGGCCCCAGCGCGATGTCGGTCGTGTCGTGGGTGTGGCGGAACCCGCGGTACTGGTCGGGGCCGCCGAGGGTGTCCTCGCCGAGGCGGATCAGCGCCTCGACCTCGCCGGGGTCTGCCATCTCCCTGGTGACCTCGTAGAACTCGCGGGGGTACGACGAGACGATGTCCATGTTGTGGGCCTCGTCGTCGATCTCGGCGGGGTCGATCCGCGAGGACATCACGAGCGGTGCGTCCATCCGCCCGCCCCTGGCGTCCGGCAGGAACGTCTTCGAGAAGTTGAGGAGCCCGTCGAGGAGGAGCATCACGCAGTCCTCGTCGCCGTCACACTGGCCGACGTGTATCCCGTTGGCGACTACCGTGTGAGTTTCTTCGACGGTAAGACAGTACACAGACTCGACCTCCGATGGGATGATATCGATCTCGACGACGTCGGTAGCAGATACTCCTATCCCTCCATCCGCCTCGATCCTCGGTCCGACTGGAGAGGTAGCGGCCCCCGATCTGGTCGACGGAATAGAATCACCGACAGACAGTTCACTCGCGGGCACGCGCTCCATATCGTCTTCGTCTCCGAACCGAAGCATCTGGTGGCCAGGTGTGACCGTGATCGACCGACCATCGCCGGACCGTAGGGTGATCAGGTGGTCCGGCGAGTGATGCTTGCTGACCCCCACGACCGACTGCGGAACCACCTCCCCGTCTTCGGTCACGGACGGGACGTACACGTCGCCTTCGAGTTCCTGGACGAGCGTCCCGAAGTCGTCTGTCTCCGGGTCTTCGAGTCGCGATCCCACCAGCACCTCGATCGGCTCGTAGTGCCACCCCTCCTCGTCCTCGTACCACACCTTCGTCTCGGGATGGAAACAGTTCCGCCGCTTCGCGGCGTGGAAGTACGGATGGGCGTACCCGACGGCGGCCGACGTGAACCCGATCACCCGTCCGACGACCGCGGCCGAGGTGTGCGGCGCCATGCCGAAGACCAGCTCCCCGACCAGGTCGTCCCGCGACTCCACCTCGTAGTACGGCTCCAGGCCGTAGTACTGCACCAGGAGGTCGTCGACGAAGTCGGCGGTGCGGATCATGTGCTCGGCGGCGCCGTCGGACAGGACCACGTCCTGGACGCGGAGCTCGACGAGCTGGTCCTCGTGGCGCAGGGGCTGGCCGTGGACGTCCTCCTCGTAGCCGAGCGCGTGGAGCTGGCCGACGGAGACGTCGAGCTCGGCGGCCCGGACCGCGGTGACCGGCAGGTCCGTCATGTCGTAGCGGACGGTTCCGTCCTTGAACGAGGAGACGCCGTGCTTCGCGCGGAGGATCCCCTTCTCCATCGGCTCGGGGACCTTCTCTGCCGAGGTGAGCCCCTTGACCCCCTTCAGGGTCTCGAAGGCGTTCTCCCGCTCGCCGACCGCCTCGAGGGCCGCGCGGTACTCCTCGTGGACGTCGACGGTCGTCGTCTGGACGGCGTCGGCGTCGCGTTCACAGCGGTGACAGACCGCCCGCCCGCCGTCGTCGGGCGAGATCTCGATGTCACAGGCGTAGCAGACGTAGGTCGGCTCCGTCACGGCCGCGCAGTCCGGGCACCGCGCACGGAAGGTCTCCGCGTTGCAGTCCGGGCACCGCCGCCGGGCGACCTGGACTTCGACCTCGCCGGGGGTGTCCTGCATCGTGTCGGCGTGCTTCCCCGCGGCGGCGACGTCGCGCTGGGACCCGCCGGCCTCGCCGATGGGGAACAGCGTGTGGACCGCCGGCGACAGGTCGCGCTTCTCGGACTTCTCCGGGCGGCCCATCCGGCAGCCGACGCGTGTCGGCGCGCGCTCGCGCACCGCGAACGGCGCCACCTCGTTGACGGTCTTTAGGGCGTTCGCCCCGCCCGCCCACTCGCGGGCCTCGCTCGAGAGGTCGGCGAGGTCCCAGTCCTTCTCCAGCGCGTCGGTGAGCCCGAGCGAGCGCGCGAGGGGGACGGCGTCCGGGACGGTCAGGGTCTCCTCGCCCTGGGCGTGCTCGACGAGGAGGACCTCGAGGGCCTCCCGGACGGGCTCGGATCGCGGGAGGACGAGTGTGCGTCCGGCGACGTCTGGGTCGCCCGGATCACCTCGGTCTCCCGACGCGACGGCGGTCGACCCGTCCGCCTCGGCCCAGTGCCCCCGGCTGGCCGCCTCGGCCAGCGCCGCGAACCGCTCGACGTCGAGGTCGTGCCAGAGGTAGGTGTACCGTGGGTGGAGCGGGGCGTCGTACTCGCCGACCCACGCCAGCGCCTGGACGGCGTCGGGCCGCACCAGGTCCACGCGGGGGTCG
>SLIW01000118.1 GCA_007135435.1 Natronomonas sp. | reverse complement strand
GAGGTGGTCATCGCGGTCCAGGTCCCCGCCGAGCACGCCGGCAGCGCCCAGGCCCAGATCCGACAGTTCGGGAACCTGGAGGAGGAGGAGTGGCAGCCGGACGGCTCCTGGGTCGGCGTCCTCGAGTTCCCCGCCGGCCTCCAGAACGAGTTCTACGACCTGGTCAACGAGCAGACCAGCGGCCAGGCCGAGACCCGGGTCATCAAGGACGAGGACGACATCAGCACCCGGTGAGGGTGAGCCCTCCGCACGACCCCACGATCGGAGCTCCGTGCCACCACGCCACACGATTGCCCGGCAGTTAAATACCCTGACCACCTAGGCCCCCCAAGTGACAGGGACGAACGGCAGGGCCGTCGTCGTCAAGCGGGTCGACGATGGCCTCCCGGACACCGACGAGATCCGAGAGCTCGCCCACGCGGCCGGGTACGCGGTCGTGGGGGAGGTGACCCAGGCGCGCCCGGAGGATCCGGCGCTGTGCCTCGGCGAGGGGAAGGTCGAGGAGCTCGGGGCGACCGTCGCCGAGACCGACGCGACGACGGTCGTCTTCGACAACCGGCTCGGCCCCTACCAGACGTACAACCTCGGCAACCGGATGCCCGACGGCGTCGAGGTGGTCGACCGCTTCCGGCTCATCCTCGACATCTTCGGCCAGCGCGCCCAGACGCGGAAGGCCCAGCTCCAGGTCGAGCTCGCGGAGCTCCGCTACGAGCTGCCGCGCGCGGAGGCGAAGGCGTCGCTTGCCAAGCGCGACGAGCGGCCTGGCTTCATGGGCCTCGGGGAGTACGACGAGTCCCGCGAGCGGGACATCAAGGCCCAGATCAGCCGGATCAGCGACGAGCTCGAGCGGATCGAGGAGACCGAGGAGCGCCGTCGCGAGCAGCGGCGCGAGTCCGGCTTCGACCTCGTGGCGCTGGCGGGGTACACGAACGCCGGGAAGTCGACGCTGCTCCGGCGGCTCGCGGCGGACCTGGACGTCGACGAGAACGAGGGGCTCCACCCGGACCTCGAGGCGACCGCCGAGTCCGAGGACCGCCTCTTCACGACCCTGGGGACGACGACCCGCCGCGCCGAGTTCGACCGGCGGAACGTGCTCGTGACCGACACCGTCGGGTTCATCTCGGACCTGCCTCACTGGCTGGTCGAGTCGTTCAAGTCGACACTCTCGGAGGTCTACCGGGCCGACCTCGTCCTCCTGGTGGTGGACGTCTCCGACCCGGTCGACGAGATCCGCGAGAAGCTCGTGACGTGCCACGACACGCTCTACGAGCGAAACGAGGCGCCGATCGTCACCGTCCTGAACAAGACGGACGCGGTGGACGATGCGGAGCTCGCCGAGAAGCGCGAGGCACTGTCGGCGCTGGCGCCCGATCCCGTCGCCGTCAGCGCGCTGGAGGGTGACGGCATCGACGACCTCCGCCAGCGGATCGACGACGAGCTGCCGGCGTGGCGCCGCGAGCGACTGGTCCTCCCGATGTCCGACGACACGATGGGCCTCGTCTCGTGGATCCACGACCACGCCCACGTCGAGTCGGTCGACTACGGGGACGAGGTGACCGTCTCCTTCGAGGCCCGGCCCGCGATCATCGAGCAGGCCCGTTCGCGGGCGGGCGAGCTCGCGACCGTCGAGCACTGACGGACCCGCCACCTCGCGGTCCTCCACCCCCTATCACCGGTGTTATATCTCGCCCCGTCTACCTCCGGGCGTGGACATCGAGCGTCTCGCGACCGGACCGCTCGCCCGGTTCGCCGTCTGGCTGCCCCTGGCGACGATCGTCGGCTTCGTCGCGCTGTCGACGGTCGGGATCGTCGCGTTCCCGAACGCCGTGTTGTTCGTGACGTTCCTGGCGGCGCTCGGATGGGTCGCCGTGGGCTTCGGCGGGAGCGCCGTCACCGGACCGTTCGAGGAGGGGGCGATCGACGGCGCCTTGCAGTCGGGCGGGAACGCCTCCGCAGCTGGCGACGACGGTCCGAAAGACGGTGAACGATCGAGCGGGGGCCACGATGCCCACGGTGGGTCGAGCCTGGCGGTCAGCACCGCCGTGGTCATCTACCTGACGGTCACGACCGCACTGGGCTGGACGGTCGTCGCCGTCTTCTTCCTGTGACACCCGGTATAGACGCATCGAACGGTCGTGCTACAGGTCGCGTTTCTCCTTGCTGACGACCTCGACGCCGTCGATCCGGGTCGTCGGGTACCCCCCGTCCTCGTCCTTCTCCGCGGCCTTGACCATGTCCCAGACGACGTTCAGTCCGGTGGTGACGCCCTCGAGGGCCTCCATCTCGCAGCCGGTCTGCCCGGTCGTCTCGACGGCGACCTCCAGGGTGATCCGGTCGTCGGCGATTTCGAGGTCGGTCTCGACGTTCGTGATCGGGATCTGGTGGCACATCGGGATCGACTCCCAGGTGTGCTTGACCGCCTGGACCGCGCCGACGCGGGCAACCGCGAGGACGTCGCCCTTCCCGACGGCGTCCTGGCGGATCGCCTCCACGGTCGACGGCCGCAGTCGGATCTCCCCCCGGGCGACGGCCCGCCGCGCCGTGGTAGGCTTGTCCCCGACGTCGACCATCTGGGCCTCCCCCTCATCGGTCACGTGGGTCAGCTCCGGCGAGGGCTGGGACGCATCGCCTGGCTCGGATTCGGGTGAATCGGTCATGAGGGGGACTCACCCGGGAACACCGAAGAAACCTCCGGAGGGCCGGGTCGGACCATCGAGGGCGTGGCTCACGTGGTGAGCGGTCGAGCGCGTGGCTCACGTGATGAGCGGTCGAGCGCGTGGCTGACACGGTGGGCGAACGAGCGCGTGGCTGACACGGTGGGCGAACGAGCGCATGGCTCGCACGTCGGGCGATCGAGGACGTTACTCAGCTAGCGGCTGATCGGGGCCCCGTCTCACCCGTCGTCGGGCCACAGCGCCGCCGGAACGGAGTCCACGAGGTCGGACGCCAGCAGGCCGTAGCCGTACGCTTCGGCGCAGATGTCTCCGGCACGGCCGTTCGCGTAGGCGCCGACGGCCGCGGCGTCCAGGGGGTCGAGCGTGGAGGCCAGCGCGGCGGTCACGCCGGCGAGGACGTCGCCGGTCCCGCCGACGGTCATCCCGGGGTTGCCGGTCCGGTTGAGGCGCGTGGTCTCCCCGTCGGAGACCACGTCGTAGGCGCCCTTGACCAGCAGCGTCTGCCCGAGGTCCGCGGCGAACGACTCGACGAGGGTGGCCCGCTCGTCCGGGTCGTCGGCCGTCTCGCCGCCCATCCCCCGGAGCTCACCCTGGTGGGGCGTACAGACCAGGTCGGCCGCAGTGTCGACCTCCGGGACGACCTGCAGGGCGTCGGCGTCGATCACGGCCGTCCCCTCGTACGCCGAGAGGAGGTCGGCGACGGCCTCGAGGGTCGCGTCGGCGTCGCCGAGGCCCGGCCCGACGAGGAGGCAGTCCATCTCCGTCGCCTGTTCCAGCAGGCCGGAGACGTGCGCCGGCTCCAGGTGGTCGCCCGCGAGCGGCCGGACGATGAGGTCCGGGCTGTAGCCACTGATCGATCCCGCGACCGCGTCGGGACAGGCGACGAACGCGAGGTCCGCGCCGGCGCGGAGCGCCGCCAGCGCGGACAGCGCCGGCGCGCCGGTGTAGGGGCCCCCGCCGACGACGAGGACGCGGCCGAAGTCGCCCTTGTGGGCGGTCGGGTCCCGCGAGAGCCGGAGCAGGTCCCCGCGCTCGACGAATCGCTCGGCGGCGGCGGGGATGCCGATGTCCGCGACGGTGACGTCCACTTCCGTGCGACGTTCGAGCGCCTCGAGCCCGGGCTTCAGATCGTGGAACGTGACGACGTGGTCGGCGTCGACGGCTACGCCCCCGTCGGCGATCGCACCGGTGTCCGCGGCCACGCCGGAGGGGACGTCCACGGCGACGACGGTGGCCGGGGAGTCGGTGATCCGGGCGGCGGCGGTCGCCTCCGGCTCCCTGAGGGCCCCCGTGACGCCGGTGCCGAGCATCGCGTCGACGATCACGTCCGGCTCACCCAGGTCCAGGTCCGCGGCGTCGACCACCTCCCGGGCGGCGACCTCCGCGTCCCGGAGCGCCTCCCAGTTCTCCCGGGCGATGTCGGTCGTGATCGACTCCGCGCGGCCGAGGAGGTGCACCTCGACCGCGTAGTCGTCGAGGAACCGCGCGGTGACGAACGCGTCGCCGCCGTTGTTGCCGCGGCCGCAGACGAGCGCCACCTCGGCGCCCGGATCCGCGAGGTCCCGGACCGCCCGGGCCACCGCGTTGCCAGACGACTCCATCAGCTGCTTGCGCGGGACGCCGAGTGCCTCGGCGTTCGCGTCGACGACGGCCATCTCCTCGCTGGTGATCATGGCCGGCTCCACTACCTCCGGATCTCGAAGCCCTCGAGGCCCCGGGGCTCCTCGTACTCGACCGTGACGTCGTCGACCCGGGCACGGGGGCTCCCGGAGTGACACCACTCGACCATCTCCTCGACCGCCGCCTCGCCGCCCTCGAAGACCGCCTCGACGCGACCGTCGGCCAGGTTCCGGACCCACCCGTCGACGTCGCGCTCCGTGGCGGCGTCGCGGGTGTTGGCCCGGTAGTACACGCCCTGCACCT
>SLIW01000370.1 GCA_007135435.1 Natronomonas sp. | reverse complement strand
GGGCCAGCGGGAGCCAGCGGGAGCCAGCAGGGGCCAGCGGTAGCCAGCGGGAGCCAGCAGGGGCCAGCGGGAGCCAGCGGGAGCCAGCAGGGGCCAGCGGTAGCCAGCGGGAGCCAGCAGGGGCCAGCGGGAGCCAGCAGGGGCTTGCGGGTGCATGCGGGTGCCGTCCGTGAGGGTTTTCCCGTCCGACGGGGTAATCACGACGATGAGCTTCAGCCGGGAGGAGGCCGTCGCGCGGCTCCGCTCGATCGTCGAGACGGTCGAGGCCGAGCCGATGCCCGTCCCCGTGCGGGAGGTCTGGGTCTTCGGCGACGTCGTCGTGGGCCTGGACCCGGTCGACCGGCTGGACGTCTACCTCGCCAAGGACCTCCTGTTCGACGACGCCCCCGACCGCGAGGACGAGTTCGCCGAGCGCCTCGGCGTCACCGGCGTCGGCAAGACCGTCTCGGCGGCGTGGGCCGATCGGTTCCCCGAGCACGTCCGGGCGAACGCGAGCGGCCACGCGGCCCCCGAGCGGTGCCTCGCCGCCCACCTGCTCGACGACGACGAGCCGATCCACCTCGAGGTGTGCAACACCGGCTTCGAGCACAACGTCACCCAGCGCCTCGAGGGGGCCCGCGCGCGGGACGACTACACCCAGCTACTGGACCCCCGCGGCGCCTGCCTGTGGGTCGACGGCCAGGACGGCGGCGTCACCAGCGAGGAGGCCTTCCGGAAGCTCGCGGGCGGCGAGTTCGTCCTCCCGACGCTCCCGGCCGCCCTCGAGATGCTCGGGATGGAGGCCGACGAGGCCGCGGAGGCCGCCGAGACGTTCCGGGACTACCGGGCGGACCGTGAGGGGGCGACGGTGCGCGGTGACGTCGTGTAGCGACGGTCGACGTCGCGTAGTGGGGTCGGGTTCAGGGGATGAGCGGTGGCGGACACCGCCTCCGACGCGACGGGTGGACGAGCTGCCAGGGAGGCAAATCTGCTGTGAGGTGGCGGTCCCTGCTGGGGGATGGATCCGCGAGAAGGAGCGACCGCGTCGGGTTACCGGAGGTCCGGGACGAGCGGTGCCGTTACCTCGTCGGGGTCGAAGCGCTTGCGGCGTCCTCCGTCGGCGAGGACCGGCTCGGTGGTGTCGTCCGGGGGCATCAGGGGCACGATCGGGTCGATGTCGTCTGGGCGCATCTACACCGCCGTCGACACCCTGCACCACCTTAAACCTTCATGATCTTTCGTACGGAATGCGGCAAGGTCTGCCGGACGCCCGCCCGGAAGTCTTATATTCGGAAGCGAACCAGTCGGAATCAAGATGGTCGAGGCGTTCGCCGTCGCCTCCGGCAAGGGCGGCACCGGGAAGACCACGAGCACGCTCGCGCTCGGGATGGCGCTGGCCGAGGAGTACGACGTGACGGTGGTCGACGCCGACACGGGGATGGCGAACCTGCTGTTCCACGCCGGGCTGGCGGACGTCGAGACGACGCTCCACGACGTCCTGGTCGAGGGTGGCGCCCCCGTCGAGGCGGCCACCTACGAGCGGTTCGGCATGCGGGTCGTCCCCTGCGGGACGTCCCTGGCCGCCTTCGAGGCCGCCGAGCCGGAGCGACTCCGGGCCGTCGTCGCCGACCTCGCCGCCGACGCCGACGTCCTGCTCCTGGACTCCCCGGCGACGCTGGGCTCGAAGAGCGCGATCCTGCCGATCGTCCTGGCCGACCGCGTCGTCATCGTCCTCCAGGCGACGATCCCCGCGGTCTCCGACGGCCTGAAGGTCCAGGAGTACGCGCTATCGTACGGCACCGACGTCGCGGGGACGATCTTCAACCGGGTCCGCGGCGACGTCGAGTCGGCGGCCGAGAAGGCCGACCGCTACTTCGAGGGCCCGCTGCTCGCGACGGTCCCCGAGAGCGAGGCGGCCCAGCAGGCGCGTGCGGCCGGCCGGCCGCTGCTGGCGCACGCCCCCGACTCGGAGGCGGCGACCGCCTACCGCGCCGCCGCCGCGCGGCTCGACCCCCGCGACGGCGACTCCGGGGACGTCGCCGACCGGTTCCGGTCGGCGGTCGTCCCGGACCCGCCATGATCCCGGAGGGCGAACTCCTGCGGTCGCGGGTCGTCACCGACCTCGCGACGGCGCTCGAGGACGTCCTCGACCGACACCTCGACGGGTACGCCGTGCTCGCACCCCGCGAGACGCTCCTGGGCGCCGCCGACGGCCGGGGCGTCCTCACCTTCGAGGACGGCGTGCCTGCATGTGCCTACCACGTCGAGACCGACCGGGGCGGGCCAGCGGCGCTCGGTGACGTCGGCGCCGGGCCGTACCGGTTCGAACTGTACGCGCTCGAGGCCGCCGCCCTGGAGATCGCCCACGACGCCGACGAGCTCCGCGTCCCGCCCGGCATGCCGGCCGAGCGACTCGCCGGCGACCCCGCGCTGGCGACCCGGACCCGCCGGCGGGCCGGCGTCGACGCCGACCGCCCCGACGACGGTGGCGCCCTCGAGGCGTTCCTCGAGGACGAGGCGACCGTCGAGCGGATCCGGGAGTCGGCCCGCCGGGAGGCCCGCCGCCGCGCCGAGGAGTGGGGGCTGGGGGACGCCCTCGCGGATCGCCCAGACGGCTGACGCGGCCCTGGGTCCGGTCGGGGTTGGAGCCAGGTCGGGGTTCGACGCGCATCGCGGGCGCTCGACCCCCGGGGCTTCGAGGACGTCGACGGGGCGATCCGGTTCGTCGAGGAGCACCCAGCCCCCTACGTGATCGAGCCGCTCGGCAAGGTCCAGAACGTCGAGCGGCTCCTCTCCGTCGGCAACGAGGACGACGGCAGCGACGTGATCAATGTCCTCCGGGCCTACGAGCCGGCGTGGGGCCACCGGATGCGCGGCTTCCAGCTTCAGCGGAAGGTCGACGACATCGCGGCGGCCGTCTCCGGGCTCTTCGACGGCGAGCGGTTCGTTGACCAGGTGAAGGTCAACCTCGGGAACCAATTCGGGAATCTATTATCCCCTGTGACCGCCGTTGGCGACCAACTTCAAGTGAGAGTGGGGTGACGGGTGGTCATGGATACCAAGAGATTCTTGTTCTGTTCGCTGGACGCGGCGTTGATAACCGACCTCGCCTGGCAGGTCCACCGTGAGGGCCACGACGTCAAGTACTACATCGAAGCGGAGAGCGACAGGGAGATCGGTGACGGGTTCGTGCCGAAGACCGATGACTGGCGCGAGGAGGTCGAGTGGGCCGACGTCATCGTCTTCGACGACATCTGGGTGGGGTCGGACATCGGGACCGGAGCGTTGGCGCAGGAGCTCCGCGAGGAAGGGAAGGCAGTCGTCGGGGGCACGCGGAACACGGACCGGCTAGAGGAGGATCGCGGGTACGCAATGGAGGTCCTGGAGGACCATGGTGTCAATACCATCGGGCATCGCGTCTTCCGGGACTTCGATGAAGGAATTTGGTTTGTTCAGGAGAATCCAGCGGCGTACGTCATCAAGCCGCTCGGGGAGGTCCAGAACGTCAAACGGCTGCTCTACGTCGGCCGCGACGACGACGGTAGTGACGTCATCGACGTACTGCGAGCCTACAAGAAGGCGTGGGGCCACCGGATGAAGGGCTTCCAGCTACAGCGGAAGGTCGAGGGGGTCGAGATCGCGGTCTGCGGGTTTTTCAATGGGGAACGGTTCATCGACCAGGTGAATTTCAATTTCGAGCACAAGAAACTCTTCCCAGGGAATATCGGCCCCCAGACGGGTGAGATGGGGACGTCGATGTTCTGGTCAGGTCGGAACAAGCTGTTCGCCGAGACGCTGGGTCACCTTGAGGAGTGGCTCGCCGCGGAGGGGTACGTCGGGAGCATCGACGTCAACTGCATCGTCAACGCCACTGGCATCTACCCGCTGGAATTCACCCCGCGGTTCGGCTACCCGACGATCACCCTCCAGGAGGAGTCCTTCGAGTCGCCCACGGGGACGTTCTTCTACGACCTCGCTCACGGGAACGATCCCGACCTGGAGGTGCACAAGGGGTTCCAGGTCTGTATACGGGTCGTCCTCCCCCCGTTCCCCTTCGACGACGAGAAGACGTACGCGGAGAACTCCCGGAACGCGGCCGTCGTGTTCGAAACTGAGAGTCGAGAAGGGATTCACCTGGAAGATACGAAACAGGTCGATGGCCAGTGGCGCGCTGCGGGTGGGAACGGGATGCCCCTGGTCGTGACGGGGAAGGGCGAGACGATGCAAGAGGCCCGTGAACAGGCCTACGACCGCATCGACGACATCGTCATCCCGAACCTCTACTACCGCGACGACATCGGCGAGCGCTGGATCGACGGCGACGGCGACCGGCTCCAGGCGTGGGGCTACCTGGGCCCGGCGTAGCCGTCAGGTCCGTCCGTCGTTGGCAACAGCCATCGGCCCGATCATTGGCGACTGCGGTGGCCCCGGTGACGTGGTGCCGATCGTGGTGCCGCTCGCCGAGGCATACGTACGGAGCGACCTGCGGAGTGGCCGAGCGTGGCGAGCGAGCCCCGCGAGGAGTAGCGCGGGTCGGAGCGAGCGTGGCGAGCGAGCCCCGCGAGGAGTAGCGCGGGTCGGAGCGAGCGTGGCGAGCGAGCCCCGCGAGGAGTAGCGCGGGTCGGAG
>SLIW01000524.1 GCA_007135435.1 Natronomonas sp. | reverse complement strand
TTCCAGGCGGGGACATGGAGACCGGTCGTCAGTCCCGGCAACCCCGACGGCGGACCACGACGACGCGATCGCCCGTGACGGCCCGCGCGTTACCGTCGCCTTTAAGAACGGAACTCACGAATGCTAGCTCATGTCATCGATCGAGCTCACTCCGAGTCAGAAGACGATTCTGCAGGAGCTCATCAACCTCTACCGTGAGTCCGAGAGCGCCGTGAAGGGCGAGGACATCGCCGACCGGGTGGACCGGAACCCGGGGACGATCCGCAACCAGATGCAGAGCCTGAAGGCGCTGCAGCTGGTCGAGGGAGTACCCGGGCCGAAGGGCGGATACAAGCCGACCGCGAGCGCCTACGACGCCCTGAAGATCCAGGAGATGGACCAGGCTGCCGACGTCCCGTTCGAGCGCAACGGCGAACTCGTCGAGGGGGCGAACGTCCAGGAGATCGACCTCACGAGCGTCCACCACCCCGAGCTGTGCCGCGCGGAGATCAAGCTCCAGGGTTCGGTCGCCGACTTCAGCGAGGGCGACACGATCAGAGTCGGCCCGACGCCGCTGTCGAAGCTCGTCATCGTCGGAACGCTCGAGGGGACCGACGACACCAACAACAGCGTGATCCTCACCATCGACGACATGAAGGCGCCGGCGGGCGACGAGGAGCCGCAGCACTGAGGGGGCGCCCCGGGCACCGACGCACGCTCCGAGCACTGAAGGGCGCCGAGAGCACCGACGCGCGCACCGAACACTGGTGAACGCACCGAACTCTGGAGAGCACCCTGGCGTCCCGGAACCGAGCGGGCGTGTGCCCTGTGCACACCCCGTCCAGCGGCCGGTTTCAACAGCTTTGTATCGCTGGCAACCCGACCAGGAGGCATGACCGACGACGTGGTCGTCCTCGGGTCGGGCTACGCCGGCACGGGTGCGGTCAAGAAGCTCGAGTCGGTGCTCGACGACGAGGCCGACCTGACGTGGGTCTCGGACGTCGACCACCACCTCGTCCTCCACGAGTCCCACCGCCTCATCAGGAAGCCGAGCCTGCGCGAGAGGATCACCTTCCCCGTCACCGACATCAAGGCGCCGTCGACGCGGTTCGTCCAGGGACGCGTG
Source organism: Natronomonas sp. (assembly GCA_007135435.1). Classification (GTDB taxonomy): domain Archaea; phylum Halobacteriota; class Halobacteria; order Halobacteriales; family Haloarculaceae; genus Natronomonas. Next base: position 3,503 of record SLIW01000524.1, on the reverse strand, counting down.
ACCGCCCTCGACGCGGACGCCCGCGTCGTCGAGCTCGCCGACGGCGAGACCGTCGCGTACGACTACCTGGTCGTCGGGTTCGGGTCTCGGACCGCCTTCTTCGGGATCGAGGGGCTCAGGGAGCACTCGCTGACCCTCAAGAGCCTCGCCGACGCCCTCGAAATCCACGAGGCGATCACCGAGGCGGCCCGCGAGGCGTCGCGGCAGGACCCCGCAGAGGTGGTCGTCGGCGGCGCCGGGCTCTCGGGCATCCAGTCCGCCGGCGAGATCGCCGAGTTCCGCGACCGGCACCGCGCGCCGATGGAGATCCACCTCGTCGAGGGGCTCGACGAGGTCTTCCCGAACAACGACCCCGTCGTCCAGGCGAAGATCCGCAAGCTCCTGGAGGAGAAGGACGTCCGGATCCACACCGGCGAGTTCATCGGCGGGGTCGACGCCGAAACCGTCTACGTCGGCGAGGAGACCGATCTGGACTACGACGTCCTCCTGTGGACCGGCGGGATCACCGGCCAGGACGCCGCCGGGACGGTGGCCGTCGACAGGGACCAGCGCAGCAATCGGATCAAGGCCGGCTCGGACTTCCGGACCTCCGACGATCGCATCTTCGCGATCGGCGACGCGGCCATCGTCGACCAGCCTGGCGACCGACCGGCGCCGCCCACCGCCCAGGCCGCCTGGCAGGCCGCCGAGGTCGCCGGCGAGAACGTCGTCCGGGCCATCCGCGGCCAGCCCCTCGAGCGGTGGACCTTCGACGACAAGGGGACGCTCATCTCCGTCGGCGAGAAGGCCGTCGCCCACGACATCAAGGGCCTCCCCATCGACACGTTCGGCGGCCCGGCGGCCAAGGCCCTCAAGAAGACCGTCGCCGCGCGCTGGATCCGCCGGGTGAACGGCTTCGCCGACGCGGCGAAGGCGTTCCCGGACATGTAACCTCTGTACTTCCGACAGTCACATACGATCGAGACGGTCTCCGTCACGCGTTCCCCCCTGAGGACGCCAACGTTCGCGGTGTGTCAGGCTGGTCGCCGGGCTACTCCGGGCTGGCCCGTGACCCGATCACGATCATGGAGACGGCCGCCTCGTAGGCGTCCTCGTACGCGGGTGCCGACACCGCGGTCGTTCGGTCGTCGACCAGCTCGATACCGGGCGCTCGAGCGGCCTCGCCGGCATGGTGCGTCGTCGACCAGTCCACCTCGATCCGGACCGGCGGCTCGAGGTCCGTGGACGGTTCGAGCGTGCCGTCGGCGGCTCGTTCGACGGCCCTCGCGGCCGCCTCCTCGATGTCGGCTCGGGTGTCGACGGGCGGTCGACACTGCGCGGCGAACCGGCCGATGCCGCGCTTCACCGCGACCGTCTCGACGTCCCCGAGTTCGTCCCGGGCCTCGGTGACGGTCCGGTCGTCACCGGTGACGAGCCCGACCGGGACGCCGAGGTGGGCGGCGAGGCGGGCGTTCCAGCCGAGCTCGCCGACCTCGATGCCGTTCACACGGAGCTGGAGGAGGTCCGACCCGAGCACGGTGTGGTCCAGCACGCCTCCGGCCGTCCCGGCCCGAGCGTGGTACCCGACGAGGAGGGCGACGTCGTGGTCGGCGTCGAGCCCCTCCATCATGGCCCGCGGCTTCAGGCGGCCGCGGACGAGGTCGGCGCGGCCGTCGACGTCCGCCCGTCGCAGGTTCGCCATGCTCCCGTGGGCGTCGTTGACGAGGACCTCGTCGGCGCCGGCCTCGACGGCTCCCTCGATCGCCGCGTTGACGTCACCGTGCATGAGCGCCACCGCGTCCTCGTAGTCCGCGGTCCCCTTGGAGACGTCGTCCAGTACCGCGACGCCGGTGATCCCCTCCATGTCCGCCGAGATGAACGCACGCATACACCGGACGCGCGGTGAGTCCGCTAAAATGGTTCGGGCGACTCGACCGGCGAACCGTGGGGAATCCAGCTCGCTCGAATCCAGGAGCCCGCCGCAGACGCGGCGACCGGGGGCGGAGGCCACCACCCGAGACATCGATTTTTATCGCTGCAGCCCGAATCGGAGGCATGGAGTGGCGCTGCTCGGTCTGCGGCCAGTCATACGACGAGCCGCCGGAGGCGTGTGACTGCGGTGCCATGTCCCTCGAGCCCGTCCCGGGGAGCGCGGAGGACGCAAAGACACGGGACGCGGCGGCCGCCATCCGTGGACGGCTGTTCGATCCGGTCGAGGCCGATCGGAACCCGGGCCACGACGAGACCTACGTGACGACCGTCTTCCGGTTCCTGCTCCTCGTCGCCCTCCTCGGAGCGGTGATGCTGCTCGTGCTCGCGTTCATCTGACCGGGCCGTCACGGGGCGGAGACCGCTCGAGGAACGAGAATTATCGGACGAAGGGGTCGACAGATGAGCCCAGACCACCCGGAGGCTCTCGCGTCGCCATCACCCGTCGAGTTCGACCCGGATCCCCCGATCGCGCAGGTCCCGCGCGAAGGCGCCAGCGTCCGCCTCGATGGTCTCGAACGTGTCGTAGTGGACGGGGACGACCAGCCCGGGGTCGAGCGCCTCCGCCAGGTCCGCGGCCTCGTGGCGGTCCATCGTCAGGCCACCACCGATCGGTGGACAGAACACGTCGACGTCCAGGTGCTGGTGGCCGTCGAGGACGTCCGTGTCGCCGGGCCAGTAGACCGAGGTCCCCTCGAGGGTCACCTGGTACCCGCAGCCGAACCCCTCCGGGTGGTACGGGACGCCGTCGGCGTCCGACCGCGGGCCGTCCGGCAGGTTGTACGCGGCGGTCGTCCTGACGATCGCCTCCCCGACGGCGATGTCCGCCTCGTCGTCGACCGTCCGAACCTCGTAGGGGAGGGACGCCGGACGCTCGACGTCGCGGCCGATGCGGTGGGTGTTGATCCCCTCGAAGAGGACGACCGTTGCGTCGTCTCGCGCGACCCGCCGGATCCCGTCGCTGTCGTAGTGGTGGTCGTGGGTGACGCAGACCACGTCTCCATCGCCGAGCGTGGTGGCGGGGCCGTCCGAGCGATCCGCTGGGTCGTCTGCCGAGCCGCTGGCTGGCTCGGCCGCCGCCTCCACGTAGTCGTCGAGGACGCCGTAGCGGCCCGGGTCGAGGTAGACGACGGTGTCGCCGCCCTCGATCCGGATCGTGGCGTAGCCGAGCCACGAGCACTCGAGCCCTCCGTATCGTGGCATGCCTCGACGGACGGCTCGCATCGCCTCAAGTGCGACGGTCTCGATCGCCGGTTCCGGGTGGTCGACTTATAAATACCCGATAACTATCGGGTGCTTCTGGCGCGATGAACGGTCCGAGTCACCGGGGGCTTCGAGTGCGACCCGAGCCCTCGGCTCCGTCGAGGGCCACTCGGACGACAAAGAATCGGTGGAATCGACCACGGTGGGAGTTCAGGTGGGTCTGCACCGGATCGAGAGGGACTCGATTGACAGAATCACACGAGTCGTGACGAGGATCGAACACGGCCCCGGCCGGATGGAGCGGCCGGCGTCAGGACTGCTCGCCGACCAGA
>SLIW01000502.1 GCA_007135435.1 Natronomonas sp. | reverse complement strand
TGGGCGGTGGGCGGGCGAGACGGTGTCAGCGACAGTTCGTATCGCCGGAGGGGTCGGCGTTCGTCTCGACAGGCTCCGTACCGTCACCGATGGGAGACCGCTGTCGCTGATCTGTTTTCGGCTCTCCGAACCTGGGAGTTCTCCATCACCGGTTGGACCGAACGAGACGGAGCACCCTCGTCTGGTTCGACCCTATCGACTCGCTCCATGTGATTCGGGGGCCTCGTTGCCCGTCCCGCAGCTGGGGTCCTCGAAGTCGTCCCCGATGCAGTCCGCGAGGACAGTCACACGGTGGACAGTCACACGATGGACAGGGATTGGATGCCTGTTGGGCCGTATCCCCCACCTCATCGACCGACTCACCGCGAAACATGACCAGATTCCTCGAGCGAGGAGCCCGGTTGCGTTAGGAAGCGACCAGACGCGAAGAGAAGGAACCTGAAACGGCAGTATCGGCCCGATTCGACCTGGATAGCCCCGCCCGGATTCGAACCAGGGTCCTGGGCTCTCTTCCAAACCCTGATATGTCAGAACTCGTCCAAAGGCCCAGATGATTGGCCACTACACCACGGGGCTACAGCGGGTGGGTACACGTCGACCGTACAAGATAGTTACCGTTTCAGGTGCGCTCGCTCCGTTCCGCTCTCTACCAGCCGATGGCAGCGTCGACAGGGAAAGACGACGTCGAGTAGTCAATGGGCAACACCCCTCACACCGCCGGTTCGGGAGCGACTCACCGTGTACCTTCGTGTGATGTTTGCGCACCCCATGTTGTGTCGAACGGCGCCTCTCGCACGTTGGACACGGATGAGCCACGACACATGTACGTCTTCGGTCCGAGAATATCGGATACGACCGCGGTGAAGCTAAAAATGTTCAGTCCGCCGGACCCGGCTCGAGCTCGACGTCGAGGAGCGAGCAGGCGTCGGTCTCGGCGTCGAAGCAGTCCGGACAGGAGGGGTCCCGGTCGATGATGGTGTCGAGGCGCTCGGCGACCGTCTCGTCGATGACGGCCTCGAGCTGGCGGGCCTCGGTGCGGAACTCCTCGACCTCGAGGACCTCCCAGAGGAACCGCTCGATGATGCAATAGGTCTGCAGCGCCTCGCGGGCGCGGACGATGCCCTCCTCGGTCAGCGAGACGCCCTTGTACTTCTCGTGGTCGGCCAGCCCGCGCGTCTCGAGCTTGCCGATCATCTCGTTGGCGCTCGCCGGGCTCACCTCGAGGTGCTCGGCGATGGCCCCCGTCGCGGCGGGGCCGTCCTCCTGGCGCTGCACCAGGTAGATGGCCTTCAGGTACTGGTCCTGCGTGTTCATGGCCGATCCTCCATCAGCCGCGTGACCTCCTCGACGCCCTCCTTTTCCTCCTCGCGGATCTCGCGGAGCACGGTCAGGAGCCGCTCGCGGTCGATGCTGAAGGTGACCTCCGAGCTCTCGATGGCCCCGATGAGGTCGTCGTAGAACTTGTAGGCGGTCTCCTCGTTGCACAGCTGGTCGTAGAGCACGCCGTCGAAGTCCGCCTCGGCCTCGTAGCGGGCGGCGACGAGTGCCTCGATCTCCTCGTAGGCGACGGGGTCCGCCTCGAGCTCGTCGACCAGCTCCTCGAGGCGCTTGCGGTGCTCCTCGGACTCCTCGGCGGCCTCCTCGAGCAGCTCGACGATGTCCGCGTCGAGCTCGTCGGCCGCGAGCGTCTCGTGGTGCTTGTACGCCCGGGCCTCGACCACCTCCTCGAGGACCATCCCGATCTGGAGGAGGCGGGCGAGCTGGTGGTCGGAGGCCACCGGATGGGTGAGGCTCACGGCCGCCACCTCGCGAGCGGTGACATACGCTGGGCTCGGACACGGACGGGCATAAGCGTACGCCATCGTGGCGGCGGCCAGCGCTCCAAAGGGATCCGCTCGATGGTTACCACTTGCCCAGACCCGACGAACGTGTTAACAATATGCACTTCCAACGGGCGGCATGGACTGCCTCGTCTGCCTCGGCCGGGGGGCCTCGCTGGCGTCGGTGCGGTTCGCCGACGGTGACCGCAACGACATGTACCTCTGTGGGGACTGCGTCGACCGGTTCGAGGACGACCCGTACGTCACCGAGATCGTCTCGACAGCGGTGCACTGAGCGAGGTCCACATCCGAACGGAGACCGTGTGCCCGGTGGCGACGACCTGAGCGCCATCCGTCGAGAAGGTGGCCGCCCGCACCGGAACCGTCGCTGGCGAAGCAGGCGATTGAACCGAGAACCGACCATCACGACGGCGACGACCGAACCGAGGACCAGCAGCCCCGACGAAGGGACCCTTACGTCCGCGACCAGAGGCGCTCGCGGATGCGTTCGGTGAGTTCCTCGCGGAGCTCGTCGACCTCGATCTCCTCGAGGACGGGGACGTAGAAGCCCTCGACGAGCATGTTCTTCGCGAGGCGCTCGTTGACGCCGCGGGAGGTCATGTAGAGGAGGTCCTCCGCGGAGACCTGCCCGACGGTCGCGGAGTGAGACGCCTCGGTGTCGTGGTTGTTGATGATGAGCTTCGGCGAGGCGTCGGCCTCGCTCTCGTCGCTCAGCATCAGCGTGTTCTCTCGCTGATAGGAGTTGGTGTCCCACGCGTCGCGGCCGACGTGCTGGACGCCCTCGTAGACCGAGCGGGCGCGATCGTCGATGACGCCGCGGGTGACCAGGTCCGCCGTCGTGTGCTCGCCGTTGTGCCACACGCGGACGTCGACGTCGAAGTGCTGGTCGTCGTGACCGTAGAAGGCGGCGACGATCTTCGTCTCCGAGGAGTCGCCGTCGAGGTGGCTCTCGACGGAGGACTTCGTCAGCTTCGAGCCCACGTTGCAGTCGATCCAGTCGGCCGTCCCGTAGGTGTCGACGGTGGCCTCCTTCAGCGCGTAGGTGTAGGTCGTCTCGTCCAGGTCCTGGAGGTTGCCGAACTGGACGTAGCTGTTCTCGCCGGCGACGACCTCCGTGATGCCGCTGTAGTAGCGGTCGCCGTCGACCTCGTCGCCCGACTCCTGGCGCTCCAGGATCGTCACCGACGACGACTCCTCGGTGACGACCAGCGTGTAGTTGAACAGCGACCGGGAGTGCATCCGGGTGCGGATCTTCACGTCCTCCGCGTCGACGCCCTCGGGGACGTAGACCACGGTACCGGTCGTGAACAGCGCGGTCGACAGCGCCGTCAGGTAGTTGGTCTGCGGATCGACCACGCTCCCGAAGTGCGCCTCGACGAGGTCGCCCAGCTCGTCCGCGTCGACGGCCTCGGTGAAGGGGAGCACCTCGACCTCGTCGGGGCCGACCTGGTCCTTCTCCTCGGCGGCCGACAGCGGGTCGACGAGGGACTCGTAGTCGAGCTCCTCCAGGTCCGTCCAGGTGCGACCGGGCGTCCGGATGACGTCCGGGAACGCGATCTCGTCGAGCGCCTCGAGGGCGTCGAGGCGCGTCTCGAGGAGCCACGCCGGCTCGCCGCGTTCCTCGGAGATCTGTCTGACCGTCGCTTCGTCGATGGATGCGTGTACCTGTGTGCTCATATCAGCCCAGCGACCCTTCCATCTCGAGCTCGATGAGGCGGTTGAGCTCGACCGCGTACTCGATCGGCAGTTCCTCCGTGATGGGCTCGATGAACCCGGCGACGATCATCTGCTTGGCGTCGTCGTCGTCCAGTCCCCGCGACTGGAGGTAGAAGATGTCCTCGTCGCCGATCTTGCCGACGGTCGCCTCGTGGGCGACGTCGACCTTCGACTCCTCGATCTCCATGTACGGCATCGTGTCGGAGGTCGACTCGTTGTCGAACATCAGCGCGTCGCACTCCACGGCGGTCGAGGAGTTCTCGGCGCCGTCGGCGATGTGGACCAGCCCGCGGTAGTTGGTGCGGCCGCCGTCCTTCGAGATGGACTTCGACTCGATGGTCGACTTCGTGTTCGGCGCGTTGTGGTAGACCTTCGCGCCGGTGTCGATGTTCTGGCCCGCGCCGGCGAAGGCGATGGTGATGTGGTTGTCGGTCGCGCCCGGGCCCTTCAGGATCGACGCCGGGTACAGCATCGTCACCTTCGAGCCCATGGAGCCCGAGACCCACTCCATCGTGCCGTCCTTCTCGACGATCGCGCGCTTGGTGTTCAGGTTGTAGGTGTTCTTCGACCAGTTCTGCACCGTCGAGTACTGGACGTGGGCGCCCTCCTTGACGAACACCTCGACGCCGCCGGAGTGGAGGTTGAACGCCGAGTACTTCGGCGCCGAGCAGCCCTCGATGTAGTGGACCTCCGAGTTCTCCTCGGCGATGATGAGCGTGTGCTCGAACTGGCCCATGTTCTCGGAGTTCATCCGGAAGTACGCCTGGATCGGCATCTCGACCGTCACGTCCTCGGGGACGTAGACGAACGAGCCGCCGGACCAGATCGCGCCGTGGAGCGCGGCGAACTTGTTGTCGCTCGGGGGGACGCACTTCGTCATGAAGTACTCGCGGACGAGATCTTCGTGCTCTTGGACGGCTTTGTCCATATTACAGAAGATGACGCCTTTGTCCTCCCAGCGCTCCTGCATGTTCTGATAGACCACTTCGGATTCGTACTGGGCGCCGACACCGGAGAGCGCCTTGCGCTCTGCCTCCGGGATCCCCAGTTTCT
>SLIW01000197.1 GCA_007135435.1 Natronomonas sp. | reverse complement strand
CGTGGTCGTCGACGACGACGGCACCGGCCAGCGCTGCATCGAGTACCTCAAGTCGCGCAACGCCGGCCGGGCGACCTTCCTGCCGCTGTCGAAGATGCACCAGCGGTCGCTCCCCGCCGCACCGGACCTCCCGGGCGTCGTCGACTTCGCGTACAACCTGGTCGACTTCGACCCCCACTACGCCGACGTCTTCTCGTACGCCCTCGGCGACACGCTCGTCGTCGAGGACATGGAGACGGCGCGGGACCTGATGGGCGAGTTCCGGCTCGTGACCCTCGAGGGCGACCTGGTCGAGAAGTCCGGCGCCATGACCGGCGGCTCCACGTCGGGGTCGCGATACTCGTTCACGAAGAGCGGCAAGGGTCGCCTCGAGCGGGTCGCCGAGCGCATCGCGGAGCTCGAAGAGGAGAAGCGCGAGCGCCGCGAGGCCCTCCGGGACGTCGAGGAGCGACTCGAGGACGCCCGCGACCGGCAGTCGGACGCGGCCGAGACAGTGCGCGACGTCGAGGCCGACATCGCGTCCGTCGAGGAGAAGCGCGAGGGGGTCGAGGCGCGCATCGCCCGGCTCGAGGACGAACTCGAGGAGATCGAGGCCGAGCGGGAGTCCGTGGCCGAGGAGATGGCGGAGATCGAGTCCGCCCTCGAGGCGAAGGACGAGGAAATAGCGGCGGTCGAGGCGGAGATCGCCGACCTGGAGGCGGAGCTGGCCGACTCGGAGATCCCGGAGCTCACCGAGGAGGCCGAGGCGCTCCGCGAGGAGATCGCCGAGCTCGAGGCGCGGATGGACGACCTCGACGGCGATCTCAACGAGCTGAGCCTCGAGAAGCGCTACGCCGAGGAGGCCATCGAGGAGCTCCACGAGGAGATCGAGGCGGCCCAGAACCGGAAGGCCGAGGCGGAGTCGACGGTCGTCGAGCTGGAGGAGTCGATCGCCGACGAGGAGGCCCGCCTCGAGGAGAAGGAGGAAGCCGTCGCGGAGCTCGAGGAGGAGCTGGCGGACCTCAAGGAGGAACGCGAGGAGCTGAAGGCGGACCTCGAGGCGGCGCGCGCCGCCCGCGACGAGCAACGTGAGGAGGTCTCGCGCGTCGAGTCGACGATCGCGGACCTCGAGGAGACCCTCTCGCGGCTCGAGTGGGAGGTCGACGAGCTCGCTGGCCAGGTCGCGGAGTACGACCCCGACGAGGTGCCGGACCACGAGACGGTGACCGCCGAGATCGAGCGCCTCGAGGCCGAGATGGAGGCCCTCGAGCCGGTGAACATGCTGGCGATCGACGAGTACGACCGGGTCGCCGAGGAACTCGCGGAGCTGGAGGACAAGCGGGCCACGCTTGTCGAGGAGGCCGACGAGATCCGCGCGCGGATCGAGGCCTACGAGGCGCGGAAGAAGGAGACGTTCATGGAGGCCTTCGAGGGGATCAACGAGCACTTCCGCGACATCTTCGGTCGGCTCTCGAACGGCTCGGGCGAGCTCGTCCTCGAGGACCCCGACGAGCCCTTCGAGGGCGGGTTGACGATGAAGGCTCAGCCCGGCGACAAGCCCGTCCAGCGCCTCGACGCCATGTCGGGCGGCGAGAAGTCGCTGACCGCGCTGGCGTTCGTCTTCGCCATCCAGCGGTACAACCCCGCGCCGTTCTACGCCCTCGACGAGGTCGACGCCTTCCTGGACGCCGCGAACGCCGAGATGGTCGGCGAGATGCTCGAGGAGCTGGCCGGCGACGCGCAGTTCGTCGTCGTCTCGCACCGCTCGGCGCTACTCGAACGGTCCGAGCGGGCGATCGGCGTGACGATGCAGGACGACAACGTCTCGGCGGTGACCGGGATCGACCTGTCGGCCGGGGGGATCCCCGCGGATGACTGACGACGACGTCACGGCCAGCGGAGGCGACGGGGAGGCGGAGGCGGAGACGGACGCCACAGACCCAGCGGACGTCGACGGGGCGGGGGAACCGGATTCGGACGACGAGGCGACGACGGCCGCGGATCTTGAGGATGGTGCGGAAGTTGGCGACGGAGCGGAGATCGAGGATGGGGCAGCGGTCGACGACACTGATGAGGCCGTCGGCGGTTCGGATGGCGACGACAGGGAGGAGGATGGCGACGACGATTCGGCTGCCGACGCCGCCGACGGGTCGATCCTGTCGGAGTTCGACGTCGCCACGCCCGACCAGGAGGGCGACGACGCCGAGGACGAGCCGGTCGAGCTGCTGGTCCAGCTCGCCGACGACGGCGAGATCGACCCGTGGGACATCGACGTGGTGACGGTCACCGACAAGTTCCTCGCGCGGCTCGACGAGTCGGACCTCCGGACGGGCGGGCGGGCGCTCTTCTACGCGTCGGTGCTCCTGCGGATGAAGAGCGACGCCCTCTGGGTCGACGGCGAGCCCGACGAGGACGAGTGGGCCGAGGAGCCCTGGGAGGTGCCGCCGCCCGAGGAGGGCGGCCCCGTCGTCGACCCGTTCGAGTCGCTCGAGCGGGAGATCGACCGGCGGATCGAGCGCAAGCGCGCCCGCGGGATGCCCGAGACCCTCGACGAGCTGGTCCGGGAGCTGCGCGACCGCGAGCGCGACACCTGGTGGAAGTCCTCGCGGACCTACGACACCTCGGAGTCGCCGTCGGGCTTCGCCCGGGGCACCCAGACGCTCGACTACCACGGCCACGACGACCTCCGGATGGACGACGAGCCGACGGCCGCGGACGTCACGGGGACGGCCCACGACGAGCACATGGAGGACATCATCAACGCCGTCTACCTCGAGCTCCAGCGCCACTACGACCAGGGTCGCTCGGAGGTCCTCTTCGCCGAGGTCCGCGAGTCCGGTGGCTCGGTCGTCGACACCTTCCTCGGCGTCCTCTTCCTCTCCCATCGGGGCCAGATCCGACTCCAGCAGGACGAACTCTTCGGCGACCTGTGGATACAGGACCCCGCGGCGGTCACCGTCGAGGAACCCGCGACCGCCGACGACTGACGGCGGGCTCGTCGTCTGGCTATGTGGGGGTCTCGGTCGATGTCAGGTCAGACGCCTCCACTGCTGGTCCAGTGAACGGCGGGGGGCCGGCACGAGGAGAACCGAGCACGGGGCCGTCTCCCAGATGCCTGTCTTATTCACTGCATACCGGGTGCGACCCCGTCGGAGGAACCGTCCGAAGGTCGGACCCGGGTACATCGGATGGTCCTCCTGTAACTTGTATAATCGTAGTAACGTTACTTCGAAATTCTACGTATCGATCCGCCGCTCGAATCTCTCCGTTTCGGCCCGATCGACCTGACGGGGGATGTCGAACGTCACGATCGGACCCTGGTGGGACCCTCCTACCCGGTTCGGAGGGGAGGGGGTCCCGGCCGAATACCAGCACCAGCCGGGACGGGGTGGCGCGGATCGTGGGGTGGGTACGGTACCGTCGTCGCCGTCGCCGCTGTCGCGGTCATCGTCGTCGCGGTCATCGTCGTCGCCGCCGTCGTCGCGGCCATCCTCGTTACCGCCGTCGTCGCGGCCATCCTCGTCACCGCCGTCGGAGGCCGCCGCCATCGACGTCATCGCCATCGACGCCGTCCCAACGGCGATCCACCGCCCCACGACGGTGCAGCGGGTCCAGAGCCGATTACTCGTGCGAATGGGTCAGGCGGGGCCGTATCCACGCGGCTACAGGTAGTCCCCTACGAGTAGCTCCACCTGCTCTCTCGCCTCCTCGTCGATGGCCTCGGCAGGCGTGTTGATCGCCTTCTCCAGGGTCGTCCCACAGTCGCACGGTCGCTCGTCGTCGAGGGATCGAACGGTCTCGCCCAGCAGGTCGGACATCGACTCCTCGTTGGCGGCCGCGTGGGACAGGACGGTCTCCAGGGAGACCTCCTCCTCGTCGTGCCAGACGTCGTAGTCGGTGACGCCGGTCACCGTCGCGTAGCACAGCTCCGCCTCCCGGGCGAGGTGGGCCTCGGGGACGGTCGTCATGCCGATGACGTCGAAGCCGCGGTCGCGGTAGAACTCGCTCTCCGCCTGCGTGGAGAACTGCGGCCCCTCGATGCAGACGTAGGTCCCCTCGTCGACCACGTCGGCGTCGGTCGCGCCCGCCGCCTCGATGACCTGCTCGCGGAGGTGTGGACAGTAGGGGTCGGCCATCGAGACGTGGACGGTGATGCCGTCGCCGAAGAACGACCGCGGCCGGTCGCGCGTCCGGTCGAAGAGCTGGTCCGGCACGACGAGCGTCCGCGGCGCGAGCGCCTCGCGGAGGCTCCCGACGGCGTTCGTCGCCAGGACGCGCTCGACGCCGACCTGCTTCAGCGCGTAGACGTTCGCGCGGTAGGGGAGGTTCGTGGGGTCGTACCGGTGGTTCCGGCCGTGACGCGGGAGGAACGCGACCTCCACGTCGCCGACGTCGCCCACCTCGATGGGGGCACTCGGCTCCCCGAAGGGGGTCTCGATCCGCTCCTCGTGGCGGACCTCGAATCCGAGCGCCTCGTAGATGCCGCTTCCGCCGATGATACCGAGCATGTCGGGCCGTTCGACCGGGTGGTACTTCGCTCTAGGCCCGCGACGGGAGGGACGGTTCGCCACCCGTCGGACCGGCGCCTCGTGGAGACAACCGAACGGTCGACACGACCGGATAGTTCGAGGT
>SLIW01000578.1 GCA_007135435.1 Natronomonas sp. | reverse complement strand
TGGAGCAGTACGAGGCGTGGGTCCGGGAGTACTGGCCGCTCCTGGTCGGCGTCGCCATCATCGTCGTCGGGAACATCTACTACTACGGCGTCCTCGGCCACGAGTGGGCGGTCGTGGGCCCGGCGCTCATGGTCGCGGTCGTCGTGGTGATCGCCATCGAGATCGGCCGCGCCGCCTATCGGCGGATGGACTGACGGGCTCGGCTCCAGCGGGCCCCGACCGCGCGTCGGGGCTCGATGGACACGCGATCGGCGTTCGTGAGCCGCTCACCGATCCGCCGTCGGAGGGGGCCCGAGCCGGCCGCGAACCCGCCGCTTCGAAATCCTTTTACGCGCCTCGGGGGAATTTCGGGTAACGTAACCATGGACGTCGAAATCATCGAAGAGGTGGAGAACCCGATGTTGCACCGCACCGACGTGCGGTTCGAACTGGTCCACGACGAGGCCACGCCCTCCCGGCTCTCCGTCCGCGACTCTCTCGCCGCGAAGCTGAACAAGGACGCCGACGAGGTGCTGATCCACAAGCTCGACACGAAGTACGGGATGCGCCAGACCGTCGGCTACGCGAAGGTCTACGAGAGCCCGGAGTTCGCCCGGGAGGTCGAGCAGGACTACACCCTCAGTCGGAACAAGATCGCCGTCGACGGCGAGGGCCTGGTCGAGGAGGGCGGCGACGGGGACGACGGGGACGACGGCGAAGAGGGTGCCGAAGATACCGAGGTGGACGCAGACGCCGACACCGAGGCGGACGCCGACGCCGAGGAGGGGTCCGGGCCCGACGCGGAGGCCGACGTCGAGGCGGAGGAGGCGTAGGGGGCGACTCCAGATGGCACGACACGAGTACTACGACGAGGACGGGACGACGGACAAGGAGATGTGTCCCCGATGCGGCGACACGTTCCTGGGCGACCACGGCGACCGGAAGCACTGCGGCAAGTGCAGCTACACCGAGTTCGCGTAGGGGCCGACCGTGACCCGCGTGCTCGGCCTCGAGGGGACCGCCTGGTGTGCCAGCGCGGCCTGCTTCGACGCCGAGACCGACGATATCATCCTGGAGTCTGACGCCTACCTCCCCAAGAGCGGTGGAATCCACCCGCGGGAGGCCGCAGAGCACATGCGCGAGGCTGTCCCGGCGGTCCTCGAGGCCGTCCTGGAAGGCGTCCGGCGAGAGTACGGCCCTCCGGTGGACGCGCTCGACGCGGTCGCCTTCTCGCGGGGGCCGGGCCTCGGCCCGTGTCTCCGGATCGTCGCGACCGCCGCCCGGGCGCTCGCGGGGGCCCTGGAGCTCCCCCTCGTCGGCGTCAACCACATGGTCGCCCACCTGGAGATCGGCCGTCACGGCTCGGGGTTCGACTCGCCGGTCTGCCTGAACGCCTCCGGCGCCAACGCCCACGTCCTCGGCTACCACGACGGCCGCTACCGCGTCCTGGGCGAGACGATGGACACCGGCGTCGGCAACGCCATCGACAAGTTCACCCGGCACGTCGGCTGGTCGCACCCCGGCGGCCCGAAGGTAGAGGAACACGCCCGGGAGGGCGAGTACGTCGAGCTCCCCTACGTCGTCAAGGGGATGGACTTCTCCTTCTCGGGAATCACCTCCGCCGCCAAGCAGGCCTACGACAAGGGGACGCCCGTCGAGGACGTCTGCCGCGGGCTCCAGGAGACGGTCTTCGCGATGCTGACCGAGGTGAGCGAGCGGGCGCTGTCGCTGACCGGCGCCGACGAGCTCGTCCTCGGCGGCGGCGTCGGCCAGAACGCCCGCCTCCAGGAGATGCTCGCGGAGATGTGCGCGGCCCGCGGCGCCGCGTTCCACGCCCCCGAGGCGCGGTTCCTCCGGGACAACGGCGCCATGATCGCCGTCCTCGGAGCGATGATGTACGAGGCTGGCGACACCCTTCCGATCGAGGAGTCGCGCGTCCTGCCGGAGTTCCGGCCCGACGAGGTCCCCGTCACCTGGCGGGACGAGGGGTCGGTCGCGACGCCCGCGTCCGTGGACGAACGCGTCCAGGGAGCCGAGGCGGTCGTCGAGCTCGATCCAAGGGGGGTTGCTGACGAAGCTGAAGCGGCCGACGGCGCCGGTCGCGCGTACAAGCGCCGCCTGGCCAAGGGCTACCGCCACCCGGAGCTGGACGCCCGGCTCCGCCGTCGGCGCACGCGGTCGGAGGCGCGGGTGACCAGCGGGGCCCGGCGCCTGGGCGTGCCGACGCCGGTCGTCTTCGACGTCGATCCCCCGGAGGGTTCCCTGACCTTCGAGTACGTCGGCGACGCGGACCTCCGCGACGCCATCGACCCCGAGCGGGTCCGAGACGTCGGCCGCTTCCTCGCGCAGTGTCACGAGGCGGGGTTCGTCCACGGGGACCCGACGCCCCGGAACGTCCGCGTCGTGACGGGAGACGACGGTCGCCCCGGCCCACGTGCCTACCTCATCGACTTCGGACTGGGTTACTACACCGACGACGTCGAGGACTTCGCGATGGACCTCCACGTCTTCGAGGGGTCCCTCGCCGGTACGGCGGACGGCGCACCTGAATTACTCGAAGCGTTCGAGGAGGCCTACCGGGAGGCCGGTGACCCGGGAGTGGTCGACCAGCTCCGCGAAATCGAGAAGCGCGGTCGGTATCAGTGAGATCGTGGTAGAAACGTTCTCACTCCATCTCCTCGATATGTCGTTCGAGAGGGTCGACCCCGATCGGTAGGTAATATCGGTGGCCTGACCCTGACGTTCCCGCACTTTTTGCTATCGGTTTCATGAATCAGGTGCACCCAGTGTCAGGGGCGACATGCTAACTTGCAGCCGTTCGCCGGGACGACCGATCCTCACGAGAAGCGGTACACCCAGCGAGTGGATCGGTTCAGATTCGTCCTGAGCCCGCCACAAGAGGAAAACGCTGGGGGAGATACGAGGGACTATTCCCGTTCGAAGACCACTCACGGTAACGAATCTGTGGATGGGTGTCAGAAGCGCGTTCTCGGCCGAGGCGAAGGCGTTGTGGAGCGACGGGCGTGGCCCGTCACTGGTCGTGCTGGCGACGGCTTGGGGGTTGCTGGTCGGGGCTCGGATGATCTACCCGGTCTTGATTCCACACCTGCAGCGCACCTTCGACATCAGTCTGACTGTCGCGGGGCTGTTGGTGAGCGTGCTGTGGCTCTGTGCCGCGATCGGGCAGTTACCGGGCGGCATCCTCGCGGACCGGTACGACGAACGCTCCCTGCTGGCCACGAGCGTGTTGCTGGTCGCGGTCGGCCTCCTGTTCGTGATAACGGCCCCGACACTCGTCCTCCTGTTCGCCGCGACAGCACTGTGGGGGTTGAGTCATTCACTGTACCCCATCGCGCGGATCACCCTCCTCTCACAGATCTACGCCGAGCGGCTCGGGAGTGCCCTGGGGGTGACGATGGCTACGGGGGACGTCGGTCAGACAGTCCTCCCTCCGATCGCCGCGATCCTCGCCGCTGCCTTCGCGTGGCAGGTCGGTCTGGGCTTCCTCGTTCCTGCACTCGTTTTGCTCGCGCTCGCGCTGTTGATCATCCTCCCCGCACTGAACGTGGAGGAGGGCGGAGGCCATGGCCCCACTTCTGCGGGGCTTCGCGTGGTACTCGCGGAGATTCGAGGTCCGAACGTGGCACTCATGTCTGGGATCCTCCTCCTGTTCATCTTCCTGTGGCAGTCGTTCACCGCGTTCTATCCGACGTACCTCGTGAGTATGAAAGGCCTCTCGCCTGCGGTCGCGAGCGGTTTGTTCGGGTTCTTCTTCGCCGTGGGAGTCGTCGTGAAACCGGTCGCCGGAGCCGCGTACGATCGAATCGGGATGCGTCTCTCGCTCATCGGCGTCCTCCTCCCAGCCGTCGTCGGCCTCCTCTTACTGCCACTGTTCGATAATCTCGCGTTCCTCGTCGCGATCACGGCCCTCATCAGCACCATGCTCGGAACAGGTGCGATAACGCAGTCGTATCTGGCGCAGATATTCTCGGAGGACATGCGCGGTACCGGCCTGGGGATCATCCGTACGGGGACGGCGACCTTCGGCGCAGGGGGACCCGTGGTCTTCGGTTTCGTCGCTGATACGGGATATTTCGACGAGGGATACATCGCCCTGGCCGTCCTTCTGGCCGTCGTGATCCTCCTCACGTTCCGCATGTCGGACGAGTGATTCGGGATGCTCTGTGTGGTGCAGTGCTGGGCGATATGGGGCGCTCAGCCACTCTACTGGCTGATACCCGGCGGTGGTCTCGACACGTAATTCGATCCGTCCCGTGGGGTGTGGCTATAAGTTGCGGCCGGTCGTACGAACGGGTATGCCCGAGAAGCCCCAGTCAGGCGAACTGTTCGGCGTCCCGTACAACTTCGAGAAGCCGTCGATCGGCCGCATGATGTCGGCGTACTGGCAGCCGGGCGAGGGCATGCTCGTCCAGAAGCCGTTCGGGATCGGCTACACGCTCAACCTCGCCAACTGGCGCTCGTGGGTCGTCCTCGGGGTCGCAGCGGCACTTTACTACCAGCAGCAGCGCGCAAGCGGCCCCTCGGAGCGGGAGGGGGACGAGGAGCCGGTCGAGGTCGTCGTGGACGACTAGGGAGATCGCGAGCGAAGCGAGCGATCTCCGGAAAGCGAGCGGG
>SLIW01000297.1 GCA_007135435.1 Natronomonas sp. | reverse complement strand
TCGCCGGTCCTCGATCGCCGGCCGGCCCGGGTTCCGACCCGGGACGCACCACCGGGGCGCTCGCGTAGTGGCCAGTCGGTGAAAGTATTGTTGTCCGAACCAACGGGTGTCCGCCCGTCCGACGACGACGCGGCCGGCGTGATCGTCGCCTCAGTCGGTGATGGGAGGGAGCGGAGACCGCCACATGGGCGCCACGACCGTGCAAATGTTATTTGATTGACCGGTTTTCGGGCGCGAGGCAGGGGCTGTGCGTGCTGTTCGCACGTCCCATCCACTACCGTGTGGCCAGCCCCCGAGCTCGGGCCGATCAGCCGCACATCTCCCCCTGGATATCACTGCTACCGTATTCCGGGCAACGCCGGTGAACCCCACCGGTCACGATCGACGTGTTCGAATTCCGACTCGTCGTCGCAGTCGATGTCACCGTCGATACGATGGACACGCGTCACCAGGAAGGAGTCTCAGAACGTGTCACCTCATTGTATCAATGTATGGATAGATTAGCCCGAGTAACGGTGGCCAACCGAACCGCGGTGGCAAGCACCCGAGAGACGGCCTTCGTTTGCGGAGCCCATAACTTACTGGGCGTGATTGCTGGCCCGAGGTATGGCAGACCAGCAGTCGCCGAAGACGGTCGTCTTCGGGCTCGATGGCGCGTGTTTCCACCTGCTGAACCGGTGGCTCGACGCGGGGGAGCTCCCCGCGATCGGTTCGCTGCTCGACGACGGCGTGAGCGGCGACCTCGAGGCGGTCCTCCCCCCGGTGACCTCCCCGAACTGGAAGGCCTACGCCACGGGGAAGAACCCGGGGAAGCTCGGCATCTTCTGGTGGTTCAACGTGGACACGGACGCCCAGGAGACGTACGTCCCGACCGACCGATACCACGCTGAGACCGAGTTCTGGGAGATCATGGCCGAGGAGGACGGCGCCCAGGTCGGCGTGATCGGCGTCCCGAACACCCACCCACCGACGCCCCTCGACGGGTTCGTCGTCTCGGGCGCGCCCGACGGCGAGAACGAGGGGTTCACCCACCCGCCGTCGCTGGAGGCGGAGCTCCGCGAGCGGTTCGACTACCGGGTGGTGAGCCAGCACCACCGCCAGGAGCGCTCCGCGGAGGCCTACGAGGAGATGCTCGAGCTCGTCGACCAGCGCTTCGAGGCCGCAGCCCACCTCCTCGAGTCCCCCGACTACGACGTCTCCTTCCTCCAGGTGACGACCTACTACCTGAACAACCTCCACCACAGCATCTGGGACGACGAGTACACCCTGAAGGCGTGGAAGATCGTCGACGACCACGTCGCGTCGTTCCGCGACCGGGCGGAGAACGTCGTCCTCATGAGCGACCACGGGATGGCGGAGATCGAGACCGTCTTCCGGATCAACCAGTGGTTGCAGCGCGAGGGGTACCTCGCGACCGACGCGTCGACGGCGGAGCTGCTCCACCGCCTCGGGGTCCGCTCGGACCCGCTGAAGGTCCTCCTCGACCGCGCGAACAAGGAGGTCCCCGGGATCGACCTCAAGGACGCCGTCTCCCGCGCGCTGCCCGCGTGGTTCGTGGACAACCTCCCGAACGACGACGGCGAGCTCACCATCGGGACCCACGACCGGCTCCGGTGGGACGAGAGCGAGGTCATTGCGAGCGGCCTCGGGCCGGTCTACCTGAACGTCGACCGGGACGACCCCCGATACGAGGAGCTGCGGGAGGAGCTCGTCCGGCGGCTCGAGGGACTGACCGACCCGCAGGGCCGGCTGGTCGCCGACGGGGTCTACCGCGGCGAGGAGATCTACGACGGTCCGTACGTCGAGGAGGGGCCGGACCTCGTCGTCGACCAGACGCGGGGGACGTACATCTCCCAGGGGTACGGCCGGGCGGACGTGTTCAGCGACTCCTATCACCGATGGGAGGCGGTCAACGACTCCGTCGGTCTCTTCGCCGCCGCCGGACCGGACTTCGCGGAGGGGACAGTCGAGGATCTCGGGATCCTCGACCTGGCGCCCACCCTCCTCCACCTCCACGGGTGTGCGGTCCCCTCCGACATGGACGGGACCGTCAGGACGGACCTCTTCGATGAGGCCTCCGAGGCGAGCCGACGCGAGGTCACCTACGACCAGGAGGACAGACCGATGCCGTCGCCGTGAGCTACCAGCGGTACCGACGCAGGGACAGCCGTCGGCGAGCGTGCCGGGGGTCCACCTCCACCCGCGCCACTTTTCGTGCTCCGACCCGTTCGCCCGACCGTGAACCCCCTCGATCCGTTCGGGCAGAACGAGGAGCGGTGGCCCGACGAGCCCGAGGAGTTCGACCCGGACAGCCTCGGGCCCGACGTGGCCGACCCGGCCACGCGGGTCGACCCGACGGCGAACGGCGACGCGGCCGACGCGGACCTGGTCGGTGCGGACGTCGACGACGAGCTGTTCCGGTCGTTCTGGGGGGCCGTCATCTTCCTCAACGTCGCGGTCGCGGGGCTCGCGATCGGCGCCATGCTCGTCTACTTCCGTGGCGACTGGGGCGTCGGGGGCGCGGGGCTCGTCGTCGGCGCCGTCGCCGCCGTCTTCGCGGTTCGATACTACCAGAAGGGGAGACGTCACGTGAGCGAGTCGGCCGGCGACGCCGACGCCCCCGAGGGGGAGGGGGATGCCCCCGAAGGGGACGGGAGGTGATCGCGTGCGGACCGTCGAACACGAGGGCCGGCGGTACCTCCTCGTCAAGCAGTCCGCCGACTCGAGCCTGGTCCGGGACCCGACGACCGGCGAGGAGCGGTACCTCCCGACCGACGAGCTCTCGGTGACAGGGGAGTCACCGCTGGAGGTCGCCGCGGCCTCCGTCCCCGAGGCGCCCCGGCGGGTGCTCACCGCGGTCCGCGACGAACGGTCGCTTGGGGTCCTCGTCGAGCTCGAGGAGCGCGGCCCGCTGTCGGTCCGCGAGGTCCTCGGCGCCTACGACCTCTGCGAGTCGGACCTCCACGGGGTCGTCGGCGAGCTCCGCGCGGCGGGCCTCGTCACGGAGACGGAGGTCGACGGCGAGCGGGGGTACGGGACGACCGCCCTGGCGAGCGAGGGGCTCGCGTCGCTGCGATCGTCCGAGTGACCGGTCCCTCGGCCTGCGGGATGACCACTATCCACGGCATCGCCCCCGCCAATACCATCTGCACGGACTACGGCATCGCCTCGACGGTCGCCGAACGCTCGATGGACGACCGGTTCGTCGTCGGATCCTTGCGGACGGCGACCAGGTCGTCTGCCGCCCCGACCAGCTCGTCGTCGTGGCTCACCACGACGATCTGGTCGACCCCGTGGTCGGTCATCGACTCGACGAGTTCGACGAGCTTCGAAACGTGGCCCGAATCGAGGAAGACCGTCGGCTCGTCGAGGATGAGCGGTGGGGTGGGCGCCCGCCCGTCGATACCCTCCGAGAGCAGGCGGTAGATCGCACACCGCAGCGAGAGGTTGAACAGCGCCCGCTCGCCGCCGGAGAGCTGGTCCGGGTCGAGCGGCGTGCCGTCCTTCTGATAGACGGTCAGCTCGTAGTCCCCGTCGAGCTCGATGCGCGCGTAGGAGTCGTTCTGGTAGACCAGCTGGAACGTCTCGTTGAGCATAGCCTCGAGCTTCCGGACGTTGCGCTGGCGGAGCTCCGCCCGTAGGTAGGCGTACATCCGCTGGAGCTCGTGGGCCTCCTCGTACAGCGACTCGAGGCGGTCGACCGTCTCCCGGAGCGCCCCGCGGCGCTCGCGGAGCGCCTCCAGCTCCTCGAGCTCGTTCTCGACGGCGCCGACGGACGCCTGGAGCTCGTCGCGTTTCTCACGGCGCTCCTCGAGGTACGGCTCGACCCGCTCGAGGTAGTCCTCGGCGCGCTCCTTCTCGGCGGTCGCCCGCTCGACCGCCGACTCGTCGAACGCCTCCTCGAGGTCGGCCCGCCGGTCCCGCTTGTCCGCGAGGCGCTCCCGTCGCAGGTCGTTCTGCTCGGCCTTGTTGTCGCGGCGCTCGCGAAGCCGCTCCACCTCGCGTTCGTTCCCGGCGACGTCGCCGGCGAGCTCCTCGATCCGCTCGAGCGCCTCGCGGCGCTCGTCGAGCGCGGCCTTCTCGGCGTTCAGCTCGCCGATGGCCTCCCTGGCGGCTTCCGCCGCCGCCTCGGCTTCCGCCGCGGTCTCCGCGGCGGCCTCCGCCTCCGCGTCCGCCTCGGCGGCCTCCGTTCGGAGCTCGTCCACCCGCTCCGCCTTCTCCTCGAGGGCCTCCTCCTTCCCCTCGATCAGCGTCCGGACGTTCTCGCGGGACTCCTCGAGCCGCGAGAGCTCGCCGGCGGTCTCGACGAGCTCGGCGGCCCGGTCCCGCTTCGCCTCGAGGACCTCGGCCTCCGCCGTCGCCTCCGCGAGCGCTTCCTCGAGCGCCTCGACCCGGTCGCGGTCGTCGTCGACGGTCTCGACGTGCGGGGATCCGTCGACCGGCTGGCCGCACTCGGGGCACTTGCCCTCCTCGAGGAGCGCCTCGGCCTCCGAGACCCGCTCGCGCGCGTTCTTCAGGTCCGCGCGCAGCTCGGCGACCCGCTCCCTGGCCGCGGCGAGCTCCTCGTCGACCGCCTCCCGGTGGGCATCGACCTCCCCGCGATCGACGGGGGCCGCGTCGAGC
>SLIW01000162.1 GCA_007135435.1 Natronomonas sp. | reverse complement strand
CTGGGAGAACATCCTGGAATTTCGGATCAGCAGCCCGCTCAGCGAGATCATCGCGACGTCGATGAGTTCGTGTCTGTTCATCCGTCTCCAGGTGTCGAGCACTCGTGGGTCATCGTGGGAGGATCGCTGGCGTCAGCGGCCGTGATCAAGACGATTCGACCTGCTCCGGCGTAGTTCTACCGCCGCGAGGAGGACGATACACGTCAGGGGAGCGGCGAGTCCCCGCCGACCGGTGGGTCGATATCCTGTCTCGAACCGATAAGCAGGTTGAAAACACCGAGACTATCCCGGAAGGAGTAGCACTGTTCCCGAGATCGCCCGTGGACGCCACCGTCGCGCCAGCCCGACCGTTCCAACCGTCGGAAGGAATCATGGCATAATGCTATGGTTACCTGCGCCGACTACGCACCGAGTTGGCCGCCACATGACCCTGGACACCATCACGCGATACGACCCCGACCGGATCTCGCGGCGCGATGGCCACGCTCTGGTCGTTGGAGCGAGTATGGCCGGGCTCCTGGCGGCCCGCGTCCTCGCCGACGGGTTCGAGACGGTCACGATCGTGGAGAAGGACCGCCTCCCCGCCGGCGCGAACACCCGCCCGGGGGTCCCCCAGTCCCGGCACATTCACGTCCTGCAGAGAGCCGGACAGGAGATGCTCGACGACCTCTTCTCGGGGTATACCGAGGAGTTGACCGAAGCGGGGGGTCTGGAGATCGACGCCGCCGTGGACTTCGACGTGTACACCGAAGGTGATTTCCTCGCGAAAGGACCGGTTCGGATGCCGATGTACTGCGCGAGCCGGCCGCTGTTCGAGTCCGTCACCCGGCAGCGAGTGGCGGCGCTCGAGAACGTGACAATCCGGGACCACTGTCAATTCATCGGACTCGTGACGGACGACGGCGCGTCGACCGTCGAGGGCGTCACCGTCCGATCCAGGGGCGACGGGCGGGAGATCGACGCGGACCTGGTCGTCGACGCCACCGGCCGAACGTCGCGGACGCCAACCTGGCTCGAGAACAACGGCTACACGCCGCCACCCACCGACGTGGTGACGATCGGCGTGGCGTACAGTACCATCGTCCTCGAGCGGGACGCCGCCGACCGTCGCGCGCTCGTCGTGTTCCCCACCCCGCCGAACCGGCGTGGCTGTGCCACGTTTCCGATCGAGGGCGGGAGGCGGGTACTGACCCTGGCCGGCTACCACGGCGACCACGCACCGACCGATCCGGATGGGTTCGCCGACTTCGCCGACAGCCTCCCGGTCCCGGACGTCCGGACGCTCCTCGAGGACCAGGAGGTCGTCTCGGAGGACATCGCGTTCTATCCCATCCCGTCGAACCGCCGCCGACGCTACGAGGACCTCGAGGAGTTCCCCGAGGGCCTGCTCGTGGTCGGCGACGCCATCGCCAGCTTCAACCCGATCTACGGCCAGGGGATGTCGGTCGCCGCCCTCGAGGCCGCGCAGTTACACCACACATTGGCGACGGACGGTCGCGACGGGATCGCCCTGCCGTTCTTCGAGCGCGCCGGACGCGTCGTCGACGAGGCGTGGATGTTGTCCACCGGCGCCGACTTCAAGTACCCGGAGACCAGCGGTCCGCGGCCGTTCGGCACCGGCGTCACGAACCGGTATCTCGCCAGGTTGACCCGCAAGGCCCACAGCGACTGGCGACTGGCCGAGGCCTTCGGCCGCGTCGGGTTCATGGAGACGGGGGCGGCGTCGCTGTTCCATCCCCGGATCGCCTGGCGTGTTCTCAAACCCGGACGGTGAACGGTTCACCCGCGAGACGGTAACACTGTAACGTAACTTTCACCACTGTCTCAGCGTACATCCGGGGATTCGCCGGGGATCCACGTGCCTCGATCGAGCCGCTGGGAGCGGACCCTGATCCTCTCGGCGGCGATTCCGTGAAGAGAGCGTCGAGAGCGTCGGGAGGACACGCTCGGAGAGGTCGTGTCTTGGGCACGTCCGGTTCAAATGGCTTCGGTCGACAGTATGAATGGCCGTCCGGTGGCAGGCGCCGTCACCGTCGATCGTGGCTGCCGCGTCGAGATTCACGCCGCGCAGGACATGTGCAATCCTCGCGAGAGGCTCGGCGATTGCCGGTCGGATGCGATTACAAGAACGGAACCGCGAATGCTGCCGTGAGGCAACTGATGGCCAGCCAGCCGGCGAAGTTCCACCACGGGACGCCACGGGGGCGAGGGCCGGGAAGATCGTCGGTGTACGTCCAGTGCCCATCCTCGACGCCTCGGTGATCGACGAGTATGTCGTAGCCGGTCGCGAGCACACCAGCCGCGACGACCGCGATCCAGCCGTCGGTCGCGAGGAGCGCCACTCGAAACGCAATATAGACCGTTCCTGTCCAGCCGAACAGGACGTACAGGGGAACGCCGACGAGTTTCGGGCCGATGTGGTGTACGAGCCAGCCACGATCGATGGCAACTGCCTCGGCGACGAACGCGACGATCGCACCGCCGGCGAAAAACGCGATCGTCGCGGACACCGGCCACGTGACTGCGGCGTGAGCGAGCGCCACGATCCCGATCGCGACGACCGTTCCCGCGAAGATGCGTCGATCGGCCATACGATACCACATCCAGCCGGATTGTATAGCTTCGATGGTCCGAAACGTCCATACAGCGATCGTGACGTGTTCGAGCCGTCGCAGTCGACCGACTCGCGGTGGCGTACGATGGATTAGGGAACTTGAGCCTGATCCTGGAATCTCGCTACCGGTCCATTCAGCCGACTTCCCCCGTACGCCGCTCCATGACGAGATACAACACGGCAAGGAAGATGAGATAGCCGGCCAGCCCGACGACGAGCGGCCAGGTGAACGGGTTGGTCGTGTCGAAATTACCCCATGCCCGTCCAAATCCGACGAGCATCAGCGCGACGAAGATGAGCTGCGTGTGGACGAAGATCCTCGTCGCGCTCCAGCGTCGATCGATCGCGACGGCGAGGTTCACGACACCGAACAGGGCGGCCCATCCGAGGATGATCCGGGTCGTGAACGGCGAGACGGTCCACGGCCAGTGGTCCATCATCGGCGCGGGCTGCACGAACAGCACGACCGACGAGAGGGTTATGAGGATCCCGCTGACAGCAGCGCCCAGCCGGAGCGATCCCGGGATTTCGGATCGCATCTCGCCGCTGGCCCCTGGATCCGTCCGTCGATTGAGCAGCCAGATCCCGGGCACGAGGACCGGCGAAACGACGTAGAGGAACGTCCAGGCGTAGAACGTCGCGTGGTCGTGGTTGAAGTTCCCCCAGTGGAGGAACGTGGCGGCCGCCATGAACCAGGTGAAGACGGCGATGCCCGGGAAGACCGGCGAGACCCGGTGCCACTCGTCGACGGTCACCACGCGATAGAAGAAGTAGACGCCCGTCCCGTATCCCGCACCCATGAATATGGGCGTCAGCTCCGGCGAGATCGTCCACGCGAACAGCTGCTCCGTCCGCCCCGGGAACCCGTACAGGATCCCGAACGCAGCCAGGAGGATGGGCGCGATGATGGCCCCGACCAGGCGGGTGATCGGGAGCACCCGGTCGGTCCGTTCCGGTTCGCTCCTGAACCCGTCCAGGAGCCAGTGCAGTGAGACCCGGTGTTCACGTTTACTCATGGCAGTCCCTCCCGTCGTGGGCTGTGACGATGGCTGTTTCGGGTGTGGTCTGTCATGGCCACCCACACATTCACGGTCCGTCCTCCGGAACGTGTCCGCCTGTGATCTCCTGGTTCAGCCTCCCGTCGACGTCAGTCACCACCTGGACATCGGGGAACGCCGCCTTCCCGGATCAAATGTCCGTTACTCTAATGGTCGAGATCTTCGTGGAATCGAGAAGAGAAGATGTGTAGATATGTCGTTGACAATTCACCGACCGTTTGGCGTGATATGTAGTTCGGCTCTACTCACCGGCGGGCTCGCAACCGATGATCTCACTGCGACTACGTGGAGCGATACACCACCACTCGGTCCAGGTTCGACACGACACGAGAGAGACCGACAGCCGAGACCACTTCTCAGGCGATGGGAATCACGAACCGAGTTTTACTCGGCCAGCCCAAAACGGCGACCATGGCGGGGAACGTCGATGCGCGTGCGCTCGGATTGACGGCCGGTATCATCTGGGGAGCACTCGTTGCCGTCCTGGAACTGGCGGCCGGGACGCGGTATGGAGAGCGGTGGCGACTACTGCTGGCGGACATCTATCCGGGGTACAGTCCCGCACCGGGAGATCTCGTCTGGGGGACGATCCTGGGATTCGTCGATGCGTTCCTCCTCGGCTACGTGTTCGGCTGGCTCTACAACCGCCTGGCCGAGTGACGGGCCGCGCCGATCGGCCGCTGTGGGTCGTCCGATCCGGCGGGTCGATCGGGTCGAACTTCACGGACCACACTCGAGCGGCGGATCGCGCCGAGAGTCTCAGTGGTTGACACGCCGGTCGGGCGCGTTCGGCCGGAACATGTGGTAGGCGACGACGTCGCCCGACCGCTTCGTCGCCACCGTCTCGTACCCGACCCGTTCGTAGAGCGTCCGGGTCGATCGCTCACCGGTGAAGAGGTAGATCCCCGACGCGCCCGGGTCCTGCTCGACGAGGTCGTGGGTCGCGTCGAGCAG
>SLIW01000011.1 GCA_007135435.1 Natronomonas sp. | reverse complement strand
GGCAGGACCCGTATAAGCGCCTGAAGGTCGCGCTCAGGGCGGATATTGACCAGGACGCGTGGGCCAGTCTCTATAGCACGGAGTCCCGCACGTTCCCGCGCCCGGACACCGGGAAGATCGCGGTGAAGGTGATCAACGACTACGGAGACGAGGTGATGAAGGTCTTCACCGTGTGAGTCCGCCAGGCTACCGGACGGCCGAGCCGCAGATAGTCCGGACCTCGCAGCGGCGGCAAAGCTGCTGACTGGGGTTCGGTCGGTAGTCGCGGGCACGGATTCGCTCGGCTGCCTCCGCCACGGTCGTCTCAGCCCCCTGCACTGCGGCCGGTTCGACGTCCACCGGCTGGCGGGCGGCGGCGCTCAGGTCGTGGACATACGCGCCGCGGACGTCCATGCCTTCGCGCCTGCCGGCGTCAGCGTAAATTTGGAGCTGGAGCGCGTGATCGGCTGTCTCGCCGCTGGTGGCTGTCTTGTAGTCGACGATTGCGAGGGCGGTGGGCACTCCGCCCTCGTGGTCGAGGATCACATCGGCTCGGCCGGTGACTGTGATGCCATCCAGGTGCAGCTCGAATGGTCGTTCAACCTCCCAGACCCGGTGCAGGTCGTCCTCGTGATTGACGGTGTACGTCGTGACCAGGCGCCGGGCTGCGTCGCGGTAGCGGGCTTCGAGGCCGTCGTAGTCGGGGACGGCCCCGTTTTCCTCGAGTGCCTGGAAGAGCGCCCGTCCCACCTGTTCCGACATGTCGGAGAGCCCCGTCGCCCCCGAGACGGACCGGTGGTCGTGCTGGTGGACGCCCAGGTCGACCTGGGCGCTCCCGTCGGCGCCGACGAGCCGGAACGCCTCGCCGAGCGTACCGACCTCGAGCCCCCACCCCCGCTGGACGCGCATCCGCCGTGCCAGCGAGCCGGTGAGGGCGAACTCCCCGGCGAGGGCGTACCGGAACGCGTCGAGGTACTCGAGGACCGACGGCGTCGCCCCCTCCCCGTCGGCCAGTGCCTCGACGAGCGGGCGGTAGAAGAGCCGGAAGAGCCGCCCGTACAGGCGGTCGTCCTCCACCCGGGCGTAGTATGCCTTCGAGAACTCGTGGCCGTGGACGAGCGGGTAGAGCAGCTTCCGGACGTGGCGCTCGTCGTACCCCCTGGCGTCGGCGTCGTGGACGACGACGTGCTCGCTGCTGCTCGCGACGCCGAGCGCGAGCCAGACGTCCCGGCCCTTCCCCCGCGTCCCGTTCAGCCCGGCCTCCCCCAGGAGCGAGCCGAGCCGGGGACCGTCGCACCACAGGACCTCCACCGGGACGTCGGACGCCGACAGCCAGGTCCGGATCGACTCGGCGACCGACGGCGAGGCGCGTAGCGGCACGACGACGCGCTCGACGCCGAGGGTCTCGAGCGTGGTCAGGACGCGTTCGGCGGCCGACGCGCGGTACTCGCGTTCCGTCATCGGGACCACCACGGCGGCGCGGTCGGTCGGGACCGCCGGGGACGCCGCCCCGAAGTCGTGGAGGGTCGTCACGCCGTCCTGTACGTACTCCATCTACGGTGTGCCTGGGCCGCCGGTCGAAAAAGCCCGTCGTTCGCGGTCGGCACTGTCTCTTGACGTCGTGTAGACACGATCCTCCGGGAGCGTCGAACGGCGGTGTTCCCCCGGCTGCGGGGACCGATACGCCCAGGAACCGCCCGGTGGCGGCGTCGCGGTGGTGGCCTCGTGGCTACAGCTCGCCGTTCATCGCGTCGAAGAGCCGCCGTTCCAGATCCTCCGGGGACTCGATGCGGAACTCGTCGGGGTCACGGCCGTTCCCGCCGTCCCCGTCGGAGACGAGCGGCGAGTCGCTGACGAACTGGGTGCCGGCGGTGGCCTCCCCCCACGGGAGGGGCGCCTGCGCGCCGCCCATCCGGGCGTGACCGCCGGCGCTGGCGTCGCGGACGACGTCCATCGTGGCCTGGAGGGTCTTCCCCATGTGCACCCGGTCGTCCTGCGATCGCCCGGTGAGGTGGATCTCGCCGTCGTGCTCGCCGATCACCACGGCGACCGAGATGCCTTCCAGCCGGACGAGCTCCTCGGCGGCGGGTGGGAGCGCGTCGAGGTTCGAGACCGTCCCCACGTCGCTGACGAGGAACGAGCCGTTGCGGACCCGTCGGTTGATCGCCGTCGCCTTCACGTCGAGGGACTCCTCGTCGATGGGCGGGTTGGCGATGCGGTTGAGGTCGTCCGAGTCGGCCGCCTGGAAGAGGTAGGCCGCGGCGTCGAACTCGGCGTGCGTACAGCCGCGGGTGAACGAGGTCGTGTCCGACTGGATCCCGTACAGGAGGGCGGTTGCGAGCCGCGGGGGAACCGACAGCCCGTCGGCGTTCTCGTCGTTCGACCAGCCGCGATCGCGCAGGTACTCGGTCAGGATGCTCGAACACGAGCCGCGGTCGGGGCGGACGTCCGTGAAGGCGGTCCCCGCCCCGTTGCCGGGGTGGTGGTCGACGACGGCGTAGGGGTCGATGAACTCCGCGCCCTCGAAGCCCCGCGGTTCGTTGTGGTCGACCAGGACGACCGGCGCCCCGCCGATCTCGTTCGCCCGCTCGATCCGCGCGAAGTCGCAGTCCAGTACCGTCTGGAACGCGCGGTTCTCCGGGTGCCGGATCTGCCCGGCGTAGTGGACCGCCGCCTCCGTGCCGACCTGGTCGGCGAACTCGGCGACGGCCATCGCCGACGCCATCGCGTCGGGGTCCGGATTCGGGTGCATCAGGATGGCGACGCGCTCCCGTTCCGCGAGCGCCCTGACGAACCGGTCGCCGGGCGTCCGTCGGAGGTACCGGAACAGCGCCACGGCGCCGAGGACGGCCAGGACGGCGATCACGACCGCCGCCAGCAGCTCGGGCTGCTGTCGCACCGTCTCGAGGGCGTCCTGACCGACGGCGGACACCTCCCCGACGCGCTGCTCCATAGTTCCGGTATCCATCGCCAAACGGTAAGTACCTTCGGTGGCCCCACAACGACGCCACCAGCATCCCCAGGACCCAGATAACGGCACGCTCGCGCCCCGAGAACCCGGTCTTTCCACCGACATATCCCGGAAATGTGGCTTTTCCGACGACACGTCTCGGACGTTCGGCCCGTCCGCCAGGGCGTCACGGAAGTCCGGGTCTTCCGGGGAGGTCTCGTCGAAACCGCTATCGATCCCCAACGGGACGGGTTCGACCCCGCCATCGCCCGTTATCGACCGTATTATCCGTTCTCGTCCGTATTATCCGATTTTGCCCGTATTATCCGATATCGCCCGTTCCCGTCCGCGATACCTCGCTATCGCCCGTTCTCGTCCGCTATTACCCGTTATCGGCCGTTGTCCCTGCCCTCGCGGTACGCGTCGATCGCCTCCCGGTATCCCTCCCGGTAGGTCGGGTACTGGAACGCGTAGCCGAGCTCGCGGACGCGGTCGTTCGAGCAGCGCTTGCTCGTGCGGAGCCGCCTCCTCGCCCGCTCCGGGAGATCGTCGTTGGCGAGCCGCTCATCCACCGTCCGCTTCGGTGGTCGCTCGACGCCGCACTCGTCGGCGAGCCAGTCGGCGAACGCCCACCTGTCGACCGGTTCGTCGTCCACCGCCAGGAGCACCTCCTCGTCGGCGGCCGGCCCGTCGAGCGCGACGCGGACGATGCCGGCTGCGTCGTCCCGGTGGACCATGTTCAGGTAGCCCTCCGTGACCGGTCCCTCCAGGTACCGCTGGAGCCGATAGCGGTCGGGTCCGTAGAGTCCGGCGAACCTGACGACGCTCCCGCGGATGCCGCGGTCGGGGGCTTCCTCTCGGGCGACTCGCTCCGCCTCCGCCAGGACGCGCGTCTTCTCGGTCGTCGGCTCGATGGGCGTCCGCTCGTCGACCCAGTCGCCCCCGTGGTCGCCGTAGACCCCGGTGCTCGAGGTGTACACGAGGCGCTCCGGGGGGTCGTCCCGGCCGGCGAAGGCCTCGACGACGGTCCGCAGCCCCTCAACGTAGATCCGTCGGGCCGCGTCCGCGCCGCGTCCCCCGGAGGACGCCGCGAAGACGACCGCGTCGACGTCCCGGACGGAACGGAGGTCGCCCGGGTCGGTCAGGTCCGCCCGCACCGCCTCCGCCCCGGTGGCATCGACGGCGGCCAGTCCCTCGTCCGACCGACGGACTCCGACGACGGCGTGGTCGGGGTGCAGCTGGCGGGCGAGTTCGAGTCCGACGTACCCACAGCCGAGGATGGCGACGCGCACGTCGATCACCGCGAACGGCTCTCGATGTAGTGGTGTAGCAGCGCGAACTCCCGGAGGGTCATCGGGAAGCGCCCCTCGACCTTCGACTGGATCTCGCGGGCCTCGAGCTCGCCGCCCACCCCGGACTCGACTGCCTCGACGTCGAGGACCGCCGTCGTCATCCCCATCAGCAGCGCGTCCCGGGACTCGACCGCGATCGCCTCGGCGTCGGGCGTCCCCTCGAGGGTCGCCAGGACGGCGGCCGCCTCCTCGAGGGTCAGCTCCGGGCGGTCGCCCGCGAGGAGCGCCCGGAGCGTGGCCGCCTCGACGCCCGCCTCCGCGGCGACCGTCTCCAGGCCCCGTGCGTCGATCGCGGCGACCAGTTCCTCCTCGTACCGCTCGTGGAGCTCATCGGGCGATCGTTCGCCTG
>SLIW01000339.1 GCA_007135435.1 Natronomonas sp. | reverse complement strand
GACGATCAGCTGGACGGTCGGCCGGCCGCCGCCAACGAGGACGCCCCGGTCGCTCGCCGCCTCGATGACCGACGAGACGGGGTTGTCGGCGTCGTCGTCGGCGACCCACGGGTCGACGAACGGGTCACCCGTCTCCGGATCGGCGAAGACGACACTCCAGAGGAACCCGCGACCCCGGACGGCGGAGATCTCTTCGTGGGTATCCTCGAGCTCCCCGAGCCGCGACTCGAGGTGGGGCGCGTGCTCGGTGACGGCGTCGATGAGCCCGTCGGCGTACTCCTTTAGGGCGGCCCGCCCCGCCGCACACGCCACCGGGTGGCCGGCGAACGTCTGGCCGAGGTCGTGGCCCTCGGTCCGGACGTGCTCGGCGATCCGGTCGTCCATGATCACGCCCGCCAGCGGCACGTATGCGCTGGTGATCCCCTTGGCGAACGTGATCGCGTCGGGGACGACGTCCTCGGTCTGGATGCCGAACCACTCGCCGCAGCGGCCGAAGCCCGTGATGACCTCGTCGGCGATCAGGAGGACGTCGTGGTCGTCGCAGATCTCGCGGAGCTGCGTGAAGTACCCCGGCGGCGCCGTGTACGCGCCGCTGGTCCCGCCGACCGGTTCGACGAGGATCGCCGCGACGGAGTCGGGGCCCTCGTTGCGGATCACGTACTCGACGTGCCGCGCCGCCTGGTCGGCCAGGTCGGCGGGCGAGTCGGCGTCGAAGGCCTCCGGGAGCGGCGGGAGGAACTTCGCCGCGCCGGTCGTCGCCGCGTGGCGCTGGACGGTCGCTCGCGTGCTCGGGTCGCCGGTGAACGACCCCGAACCGTAGGTCCCGCCGTGGTAGGACTGCCAGCGGGTCAGGATCGTGGGCGCGTCCTGGACGGCCCGCGCGAGCTGCGCCGCCGACTCGTTCGCCTCGCTCCCGGAGATGGCGAAGTAGACCGACGAGAGCGACCCGGGAGCGATCTCTGCGACCTCGGCGGCGAGCGCCGACCGCGTGTCGTTGTGCTTCGCCGAGGAGACGTACGGAATGCGGCGGGCCTGCTCGTCCATCGCGGCGACGATCGCCTCGTTGTCGTGGCCGGCGTTGCAGCAGTACAGCTGCGACTGGAAGTCGAGGTACTCGGTCCCCTCGTCGTCGACGACCCGCGTGCCGTGGCCGGAGACGATGGTCGGCCGCTCGGAGTCCGGATCGTGCCAGTGCGGGATGGCGTCGGTCGGCGTCGCCCGTGTCTCGTCCGTCATCCCCTGAACCGTCGTCGGAGACCCAGATAAATGGTGGGTCGCGACACGCCCGATCTCACAGGGGGTCGGGAGTCGACTGCCGCCGGTGGGTCCCGGGCCGCCGGGGCTGTGTGCTCACGCCCGGCCGACCATCAGGACTGTGTCGACACGGCGCGGATGCGGAGTCGCCGGTAGTCCGCGATCCAGGTCCCCGCGACGAGGTGCTCCTCGCGGAGTCGGTCCGCGACGTCCGCGACGACCGCCGGTCGTTCGGCGTCCGGAACCGCCGACAGGAGGCTGTCGCCGAACATCTCGAGCCACGACGCCAGCCCGTCGGCCCCGCCGTCGAGCTCCGTCGGCCGGTCGAAGAGGGTCGCCTCGCGCACCTCGAAGCCGTGTCGTTCGAGGCGAGAGGCGTACTCCCCGATCGTCGGGAAGTACCACGGGCTCTCGACCTCGTAGCCCCGATCCTTCGCCGCCTCCCGGACCGCGTCGACGATGGCCTGGACGTTCCCCGCGCCGCCGAGTTCCGCGACGAACCGGCCACCGGGTCGGAGGGCCCGGGCCACGGACTCGAGGACGGCGTCCTGGTCGGCGATCCAGTGGAGCGCCGCGTTCGAGAACACGGCGTCGAACGGCTCCTCGAAATCGAAGTCGCGTGCGTCGGCGTGGACGAACCTGACGTCGGGATACGTCTCTCTGGCCTCGTCGATCATCTCGAGGGATGCGTCCAGCCCGACGACGTCCGCGCCCGTCGACGCGATCCGTGCGGTCAGGTGGCCGGTACCGCAGCCCAGGTCGAGGACCCGCTCGTCCGGCTGGGGAGCCAGGAGGTCGACCACCGCCTCGCCGTACTCGAAGACGAACGAGTGATCCTCGTCGTACGTCGAGGTGTCCCAGTCGTTCGGACCGTCGTCGGACCGCGGGCTCATGGGACCGACTCTCCGGGGAGGGGGTTAGCTCTGTCCCTGAATCAGTGCACCGTCCGCGGGTGCGCCATCCGTGGCTTCACCATTCCCGGGTGCGCCATCCGTGACTTCACCATTCCAGGGTTCCTCATCCGTCAGTTCACCATTCCAGGGTTCCTCATCCGTCAGTTCACCATTCCCAGGTGCCCCATCTGCTGTAGACCTGGAAGCCAGCGGACAGCGTCTCGGATAGGTACTGGTCAGCACCCCCCGTGTGATATCGGGGTCATCACCGTCCGTCCCAGCCCCCATGCCGTGGTCCGAATCCAGCAGCCGACGCTGATATTCGGACCGGTCGAATGGCCCCACCGAGAACCTGCCGGGACACGGACCTACAAGCACCCACCCCGTGATAGCCGTGGTATGGAGTACCACGACTCCGAGACGGCCAGGGAGGTTGCGAGCCGCGTCGAGGCGTTCATGGACGAGGAGGTCCTGCCGCGAGAGCGGGAGGCGCTCCGGAGCGGCGACCGCATCTCCTTCGACGAGCTCGAGACGTTCTGGGAGATGGCGAAGGAGCGAGACCTCTTCGCGCCGCAGATGCCCGAGGAGTACGGCGGCCAGGGTCTGGACTTCCGCGACATGCTCCCCTCCTTCGAGCAGGTGGGCCGGGGGCTGTTCGGCGCCCTCGCGATCCGGGCGAACGCCCCCGACGAGGGGAACATGCACACCCTCGAGCTCGGCGCGAGCGAGGCCATCAAGGAGGAGTACCTCCGGCCGCTCGTCCAGGGCGAGATGTGGAGCGCGTTCTCGATGACCGAGCCGATGGGCGGCGGCGGATCGGACCCGAAGATGCTGCAGACGACCGCGGAGAAGGACGGCGACGAGTGGGTCATCGACGGCCACAAGTGGTGGAGCTCGCAGGCGAAGATCGCCGACTTCCTCCTGGTCATGGCCCGCACCGACCCGGACGCCCACCCATACCAGGGGACCTCGATCATCCTCGTCCCGACGGACACCGACGGCGTCGAGATCGTCCGCAACTACCCCGTGCTCGGCGGCCACGGTATCATGGAGACGGAGTTCGGTCACGCCGAGGTCGTCTACGACGACGTCCGCGTCCCCGTCGAGCACACCATCGGCGAGGAGGGTGGCGGCTTCCGGCTGGCCCAGCTCCGACTCGGGGGCGGCCGGCTGACCCACTGCATGCGTTACAGCGGTATGGCCGAGCGGTCGCTCGACATCGCGAAGGCGTACATGGCCGAGCGCGAGGCGTTCGGCTCGCCGCTCCTGGACAAGCAGGCCCTCCGACATCGGATCGCCGACGCGGAGACGAAACTCCACGTCGCCCGGACGGCCTGTCGGCACGCCGCACGCGAGCTCGACCGCAGTGACGCCCGCATCGAGGTGGCGATGGCGAAGACCTACACGGCGAACGTCACCGGCGAGATCATCGACCTGGCGGTCCAGTGCTGCGGTGGCAACGGCATCGCGAAGGACCTCCCACTGGCGCACTTCTACGAGCAGGTCCGCCCGTTCCGGATCTTCGACGGCGCCGACGAGGTCCACCGCCGGACCATCGCCCGCCACGCCTTCGAGGACCTCAGTCCCGAGGAGGTCCAGCACGTCCTCCGGTACGGGGAGCCACGACGGCAGCAGGCCACCGCGGACGACGACTGAGGAGCCACGACGGGGACGAGCGTCGGCGACTCAGACCAGCGCCCCCGGCGAGCGGCGGGCAGGAGAGCCACGTTGGGACCGGACAACTGACGTCGGGGCAACATTGGTATAGACCCACCACAACTATTAATTTAGACGCGTCTAATTCTTGGTCATGACGACCGACTCCAGCACGGAGCGAAGCGGGATTCCGCGACGAGCCGTCCTGGCTGCCGCGACCGGATCGGCGGCGTTCGGCCTGGCGGGCTGTCTCGGCGGCGCCATGGACGACGAGGGTGACCCGGACTCGACCGTGGCCGACGAGTTCGTCCTCGCCGCGACGGTGCGCGACGATCCTGACGACGTCGAACGCGACTACGCCCCACTCGCGGAGTGGATCGCCTCCGAGACCGGGGTCGCGACCAGGATCGATCCCGTCCAGGGCGACAGCGCGGCCATCAGCGCGCTGGCGACCGGGCAAGCCCACGCGGCGTACCTCAGCGGAGGCCCGGCATGGGTCGGGTGGCAACGGTACGGCCTCGAACCGCTCGCCGTCGAGACCGACGCGGAGGGACGAACGTACTACACGGCGGCGGCCTGGGTGCGTGCCGACAGTGGGATCGAGACGATCGCGGACCTCGCGGGCGTCGACAGCTGCCACACGGGGGACCTGACGGGGGCCGGGATGCTGATCCCGATGGCCCACCTGGCCCACGAGGGGCTGGTCTCCTTCGAGGAGGAGGACGACGTCACGGCCATCCGGGACGCCGTCGACGAGTTCTTCGGCGACCCGATGGTCGGAGGGGGGTACGTCGGGGCGCTGCAGTGCCTCTCGCAGGGTCACGGCGAGGT
>SLIW01000057.1 GCA_007135435.1 Natronomonas sp. | reverse complement strand
GGGGGTCCCACGCGGGGTTCGGCCGCATCGTCTCCAGTTGCATGGCGGTCGCTTCGGTCCGGGATGGGTTAAGCGCCGCGTTCGTGGCGGATCGGACCGGCACGCAGACCCGCGGATCGGACAGGAATGCAGCGCGGAGGATCGGCCGGGGCGCTCACAGCCGATCTCGGAGCTCGTCCACCAGTGCGTGCCGGTGGCAGCGTTTGTTGTCCGCCTCGAAACAGACCAGAACGAGGTCCTCGCCAGCGTGGAGCCGCTCGCGGAGGGAGTCGAGCGCGTCCCCGGCGTCATCGTCGGTTGCGAGGTACTCGCGGTACTGTGCCTCGAAGTCCACCTCCTCCCAGGCGGCGTTGTGCGCGCCCTCGTCGCACATCCCCGCCATCGCCAGGTCCTCGCGGCGCTCGTGGACCTCGTCGAGCAGCGCGTCCGGGGGTCCGAGCTCGCGGACGTTCTCGTCGACGGAGGCGTGGAACCAGCCCGGCGGCCGGCGGACGACGCCGACCGGGATCGCCTCGCCGAGGTCCACCAGGTCGTGCTGGATGGCGGCCACGTAGGTCTCGGAGAGGCTCCCGCGTTCGGTCACGTCGCCGGACCTTCGTCGTCGTCCGTGAAAAGGGTGTCTGGCGTCGCGGTCCTGGCCGGAGGGATAGGGGGCGGATCCCGACCTGTCTTGCGGCGGACCTGCCCTCGGTCCGCGTCAGGGCTTCCCGCCTCCACGGGGGTTTTATAGCCCGACGCCGAATCCCGGCCAATGAATCGGGGGATCCTCTCGACCATCGGGTCGCCGCTCGTGCAGGTCGAGTCCCCACCAGGTAGCGTGATCGCCGCGAAGGTGGAGTCGAAGAACCCCGGCGGGTCGGCGAAGGACCGGGCCGCCGTCGCGATGGTGGAGGCCGCCGAGGCGGCGGGCGAGCTCGAACCCGGGGACGGCATCGTCGAGCCCACCTCGGGGAACACGGGCGTGGGACTGGCGATGGTCGGCGCGGCGAAGGGATACGACGTCACCCTGGTCATGCCCGCCTCCCAGTCCGTCGAGCGACGGCAGTTGATGCGTGCCTACGGCGCCGACGTCGAGCTCGTCGAGGGCACCATCTCCGACGCCCGCGAACGGGCCGACGAGCTCG
This sequence comes from Natronomonas sp., assembly GCA_007135435.1. Taxonomy (GTDB): domain Archaea; phylum Halobacteriota; class Halobacteria; order Halobacteriales; family Haloarculaceae; genus Natronomonas. The sequence goes on along the minus strand of SLIW01000057.1, from coordinate 3,532 downwards.
AGGCCGAGGGCATGGTGCAGGTCCGGCAGTTCGAGAACGCCGCGAACCCGGAGGCCCACTACCGGACGACCGGCGCCGAGGTGGTCGCGCAGGTCGGCGACCGGTCGGTCGACGCCCTCGTGGCGGGCATCGGGACGGGAGGGACCATCAGCGGCGTCGGCCGGAGGCTCCGCGAGTCGTTCCCCGACGTGGAGGTCGTCGGCGTCGAACCCGAGGGGAACGCGGTGCTCTCGGGCGGCGAGCCCGGCGACGACGACTTCCAGGGGATGGGACCCGGCTTCGTCTCGCCGAACCTCGACCGCGACCTGCTGGACGACGTCGAGGTCGTCGACATCGGGCCGGCCGAGGCCGAGTGCCGTCGCCTCGCCCGCGAGGAGGGCATCCTCGTCGGTCAGTCCTCCGGTGGCTCGCTCCTCGCGGCCAAGCGCGTCGCGCGCCGGCTCGTCGAGGAGCGCGGCGTGGACCCGGACGCGGTTGCCTGCCCACCACCCGACAACGAGGTGGGGATCCTCGACGACGACCCGCCCGTCCCCGCCTCGATCCCGGAGGAGTGCCCGCTCGTGATCACCGTCTTCTGGGACTCCGGCGAGCGCTACATGTCCACGGGGATGTTCGAGTAGGATCGCCTGCCCACGGGCGACTGCAATACTCGGTACCCGACGGGCTGTTGGGACTCTCGACTGTCCGACGGTGACTGCGACATTGGCCCGTCCGACGGTCACTGCTCTACTGGCCCGTCCGACGGTCACTGCACCACTGGCCCGTCCGACGGTCACTGCACCACTGGCCCGTCCGACAGTCACTGCTCCGCTGGCCCGGAAGACGGGCTACTCGGCTTCCCGCGTCTGCCGTTCTAGCCACGCCTCGAGCCGCGAGACGAACGCCTCGGGCTTCTCCCGGCTCACCCAGTGGCCGCAGTCGTCGAGGGTGAACAGTTCGGCGACCGGCGCGACGTCGGCGGCCCGCTTGGACTGCTCGGGCAGGACCAGCTCGTCGTCCTCGCCGTGGACGAACAGCGTCGGCACGGGGAGCGCCGACATCCGATCCATGTAGTTCGTCCGGGCGCCCCTCCAGCCGACCTCGGCCCGGTTGTACCGGATGTAGGCGTCGCCCGATCGCGGGCGCCTGGCCTGCCGGTAGGCGTCGTCGACCAGCTCCTCGGTCAGGTTCGCCTCGTTGACCACGTTGGCGATGGACGCCCGCGTGAACCCGCGGCTCTTCTTCGAGAGCCACCAGAGCGCCTCCATCAGCTTCGGGATCTTCACGAGCGCCACGGTCGACCGCCCTCCGGGGTTCCGGTCGCCGAGCCCGTAACTGTCGACCGAGACGAGTGTCGAGACCCGCTCGGGGTGGGCGAAGGTGTACCCGAGGACGATCCCGCCACCCTTCGAGATGCCCACGAGGGTCGCCTCGACGACGTCGAGACGGGTGAGGAGGTCGTCCAGCACCTCCACGTAGAAGTCGACGTTCGGCGTGACGTACTCGGGCACCCGGTCGCTCTCCCCGTAGCCGGGCATGTCCGGCGCGTACACGCGGTAGGACTCCGCGAGAACGGGGAACGCCTTCTTCCAGGAGACCGCCGCCGCGTCGGCTCCGGCGCCGTGGACGAGGACGACCGGTGGGGCGTCCTCGGGGCCGTCGACGTGACACCGGACGGTCAACCCCTGGGCCTCCACGTCGCGTACCTCGCCGCCAAGCTCGCTCATACACGGAGTTCGACGTGGAGCCTGTTAAAGGAGCGCTCCGGATCGAATCTGCACCCGGGTCCTGTACCCGGGTGCTCCACCTGGATCATCCACCTGGGTCCCCTACCTGGGTCATCCACCCGGGTCCTCTAGTTGGGCCCTCTAGCTGGGTCACCCATCCAGGTGCTCTACCTGGGTCCCGCCGGGCGGTCCCGTCGGCGTTCCACCGGGGGCGAGCGCCCGACGGGGTTCAGGCGCCGAACTCGGCCTCGGTCACGCGGACGACGAGGGTCTCGTCGACCTCGTGGAGGTCGTACTCGGGGAGCTCCGGGCCCGTCCGGGCGACGAACATCGGCTCGCGGAGTGCGCCGTCGTCGACCCCGTAGACCTTGAGGTGGCGGCCGGTCTCCTCGGGGGCGACCTCGCCGTCGCGGACCGCCTCGGCCAGGGCCCGCGAGAGCCACTCCTCGTCGTCGATGGAGGGGTCGAAGACCAGCGACTCGTCGACGAACCGGACCAGGTACCACGCGAGATCGTTGAGCAGTGACACCGCCGCGCCGAGCGAGACGGTCTCGACCGCGACGGTGTTCTCGTAGGGCTCGCGGAGGTCGTAGGTCGCCAGCGCCTCGCGGGAGGTCTCGCGGCTGACGAGCTCGTAGCGGAGCTCGACGTCCTCCTTGCCGACGAGACAGACCCGCGTCATGCCTGGTGATGCGAGGCCGCCGAGAAATCGGTTTCGGCTCCCTGGGCGGCGATCGGGGGACCGCGTCGGCTCGTCATCGACCGGCCTAGTCCTCGATCAGCTCGACGTCGAAGTACTCCTCGAGGGCCTCGACGGTGGAGCCGCCGACGCTCGCCCGGGCGGCGCGGCCCTGCTCGACGGCGACGAGGTCCTCCTCGTCGACGCCCAGCTCCTCGGCGAGCTCGTCGGTCCGGAGGCCCGCCTCCTGTCTCGCCTCCTCGACGATCCCCCCGTAGCCGCGGACGAGGTACGGCAGCGGGTCGTCCTGGTAGTCGGTGCCCTCCTCGAAGCCGGTCTCGACGTCCTGGGCATCGCGGAGCTTCGCGATGTTGCGGGCGGCGCGCTTCCGGCGCTTCCGTTCGTCCTTCCGGCCGCTCCCGCCGGAGGAGTGACCCCCGGAGGGGCCCCCGGAGCGGCCGCCACCGGGGCCGGAACCCGAGGAGGCGCGGTCGCTGTGCTTGGCGCAGCTCCCGCAGACCTCGAGCGTCGCGCCGGCCACGGTCTCGGTCCGGAGGGTGGCGTCCTCCGCGCCGCAGAGCTCACAGGCGCCCCCCGAATCGCCCCCGAGTCCACCGGTCGAGTACTTGGCCATACGTGCCATCAGCGGGGGAACACACTTCAACCCCGCGCTCGCCCGGCCAGCGGGCCGGCGAGCGGGCCGTCGACGGCCTGACCGTGGGCCGTTCCCCGGCCAAAGGAAAGCCCTTTTATCGACCCCTGAGTTAGGGTCGGGTGCGGAGACACCGACGCCGTGCGTGGGTAGCCAAGCCAGGCCAACGGCGCAGCGTTGAGGGCGCTGTCCTGTAGAGGTCCGCCGGTTCAAATCCGGTCCCACGCACTGTCGTCCCGCGACCGAACGGGAGCGGGACAGTGCGCGGCCGGATTCGAACCCCGGCAGGCTCCGTCTGCCGACGGTTCAAATCCGGTCCCACGCACTGCCGGCGACCCACCGTCGGCGAACACCAGTGCGGGTGCTCGAAGACAGCACCCACGCAAAACTTCTGTGGAAGACGACACAGCCACCGACCAGCCACCGGTCAGCCTGTGGTTTCGACCGTGCGAACCTGTCGAAGCGCTCATCGGTCGGCACCGACGACAGCTCGCG
>SLIW01000179.1 GCA_007135435.1 Natronomonas sp. | reverse complement strand
GGGGAACGCCCCGTCCCAGGAGAAGGCCGCGTCGGCGAACTCCCGTTCCGCGATGTCCCGGAGGACGTCGACCAGCATCCGCTGCTCCTCGTCGAGTGCGAACATACCGTCCCGTTGTCCATGGGGATGGTTAGCTGTACTCCCGGTCGTCGTGGTGGTTAGTTATACTCCCGATCGAACGACGGCTCGCGATCCTCGGCGAACGCGGCGACGGCCTCGCGGTGCTCGTCGTCCGTGACGCACTCCCACTGGTAGGCGGTGGCCCGCTCGAGGTGCGCCTCGAGCCCCATCTCCGGGTCGATCAACCGGTTCGTCCGGCGGACGGCCGTCGCCGGCAGGTCGCGAATCTCGGCGGCGAGGTCGCGGGCCGCTTGTCGGGGGTGGTCGGCCACCTCGACGACCAGCCCGACCTCGGCCGCCTCCTCGGCGGGGATGTCCCGTCCGGTCAGCAGGTACTCGCGGGCCCGTGACTCGCCGACGAGCCGCGGGAGCAGCCACGCTCCGCCGTCCCCGGGGACCAGGCCGACCCGGACGAACCCCTCCCGGAAGACCGCCTCGGGACCGGCGACCCGGAGGTCGCAGGCGAGCGCGAAGTCGCAGCCGGCGCCCACCGCGGGACCGTCGACGGCGGCGACGCTCGGCGTCGCCATCCGGCGGAGTCGACGGACCACGTTCTGGACCGCCCAGAGGTAGCCGGCGTACTCCTCCTCGGACTGGTCCGCCCAGTCGGGCATGCTCGTGACGTCCGCGCCGGCACAGAACGCGTCGCCGGCGCCCGTCAGGACGACCGCGTAGACGCCGTCGTCCGTCGCCGCTCGCTCGAGAGTCTCGTTGAGCTCGAGGATCGTCGACCGGGTGAACGCGTTGTAGACGTCCGGTCGATCGATGGTGATGATCGCGATACCGTCCCGGCGCTCGTAGCGGACCTCGTCGTGGTCGGTCTGGCCCATGCCACACACTCCCACCGACGGCGCATCAAACCGACGCCGAGACCGAGATGTCGTCCGACCGCTTCGGGATGGCGCGCCGGAGTCCGCGATGCCCGACCGTCCAGCCGCCCACGTCGGCAGCCCAACCTTCTTGAACGAAGGCGCGGCCACCTGTCCGCGTGACCCCCTCCACGACCCAGCCCGACCACGACCGAACGGGACTCGAGCGTCGGCTCGAGGCGGTCGAGCGCGCCCTGTCCGACGACGAACCACTCGAGCGGATCGACCGGCTCGACGACCTCGAGGAGCGCGTCGTCGAACTGGAGGCGGCGGTCCAGGCCCTCCGGGGCTACGTCGGATCCGTCCGTGCGGTCAACGAGGACGTCGAGCGGCGGGCCGACCGCGCCTACCGAAAGGCGACCGCCGTCGAACGACACCTCGCGCCCCACGCCGCCACCGGGGCACCCCGTCGTGACGGTGGAGAGGGTCCCGAGGACGAGGGTCGGGACGGTCGTGCCGACGCCAGCCGTGCCGACGCCAGCCGTGCCGATCGAGACGAGCGAGACGCCGTCGACGAACGGATTCCCGATGGCCACCCCGAGGATAGGGAACGCGGAGGCACTGGGCAGGGCAACTCGCCCCCCCAACGAACGGGCATCGACCACCCCGACGGAGGGGGGGACACGTCCCCGGGAGCGCTCTCCCGGCTCCGCCGACACCTGTGAGCGCCGTCCGCACCCTGCTGGCGGTCGTCCTCGCCGTGGCGTTGCTCGGCGTCTCCCTGCCGCCGGCCGAGCGGGTCGAACGTGACCGGAACGCCGCGCTCGCGTCCCAGGAGCTCGAGGTACTCGCCGAACAGGCCGAGCGGCTGTCGGCGGGGAACGACCCGGTCCCTCCCGGGGCCGTCCCGGCTGGCACCACCGTCACGGTCGAGCCGCCCTCGCCGGTGTTCACCGACGGTGGCCGGCTGGTGATCGACGAAGATCGGCTGGCCTGGGTGCCACGGACCGGACGGGAGGTCGGCGTCGACATCGCCGTCCCGCTCCGGGTCGAGGCACCTATCGAGATCGTCGACCGGACCCGCCTGCGGCTGTCGTTGCACCACGAGGACGGGCGAGAGGTCGTCCGGGTCGAACGTGGGCCACCGGACGAACCACCAGACGAAGGATCTGAGAGAATTGGCCGGTCCGGAGGGACGGGAGTCGGCGATGGCGACGGCACCGATCGAGACGCCGAATCGGAGGTCGATCGTGATCCGCGCGGTCCGGAGCGCGAACCGTGAGTCACGTCTCGGAGGGCGACCCATGATTCACGTCTCGGAGGGCGAAGCGTGAGTCACGTCTCGGAGGGCGAGCCGTGACCCGCGACTTCCTCGCCAGTGTCGAGCTGCCGTTCGTCGACCGGCTCGACGGATCGGGGCCGTCCTGCCGGTGCGAACCGGCGTTCGACGGCGACGTCCTGGAGGTCGACGGCGACGACTGCCCCGGCGGCGGTCGGCTCGCCGACCGGCCGGGCTGTCGCGCGACGGTGGTCGAGGAGCTCGAGGCGCGAGACGTCGAGACCGTCTGCACCCGCTCGGCCGGGTTCGAACGCGCCTACGAGGGCGATTCGGCGGCGCTGCTCGTCGCCGCCGGGCGGTTCGCCGACGCCGTCCGCTTCCACGACAGGGCGCTCGCATCGCGCGCACGGGAGGACCCGCTCGGCGCCGCCAGGGTCGCCGCCGGCCGCGGCGAACCGCTGGATCGCATCGGCGCCGAGACCGGCCTGGCCGCGTTCCTCGGTGCGTCCTACGCGGAGGTCCTCCGACCGCACGTCGGACCGACGGTCGCCCGTTCGCGGGTACTCGCGTCCCCTCCTGCCGACGCGACGCTCGCCGACCACTATGAACTCGACACCGGCGCGGTGGTCCGTCGCTACGCCTGCGAGGACGGGCTCGACGTCTACCACCTCACGCCCGCTGACCACCGGCTGGACGCGGCGGCGACGGCGACGCTCGCCGCCGCCTACCGCACGCTCGCCCGGGGCGAGGTCGCCGGCGGCGAGCGGGCGCCCTCTCGGGCGGTCCGCTCGGTCGCGGAACCCGACCAGCCGACCACGACGCTCGTCGGCGCCCTGCGGAAGTACACGCGCGGACTGGGCGTCCTGGAGGACGTCTTCGCCGATCCTCTCGTCACGGACGCGTTCGCCAGCGCCCCCGTCTCCGAGAACCGCCTGCGTGTCCGGAGGGCGGGCGAGACCCTGCGGACGAACGTCCAGCTCACGGCCTCCGGGGCCGCCGCGCTCGCCTCGCGGTTCCGGCGGGCCAGCGGGCGGGCCTTCTCGCGGGCCAGCCCGACGTTGGACGCGACCGCCGACGCCGGTGGACGGCGCATCCGCGTCGCCGGCGTCACGGATCCCCTCAGCGACGGCGTCGGGTTCACCTTCCGCGCCCACGACGAGTCCGCGTTCCGGCTGGCCGACCTCGTCGCGAACGGGACGCTCCCGGCGGACGCCGCCGGGTTGCTCTCGCTCGCCGTCGAGTACGGCGCCGCGATCCTCCTGGCTGGCGCCCGCGGCGCGGGGAAGACCACGCTGCTCGGGGCGCTCCTCTGGGAACTCCCCGCGGGCGTCCGGACGGTGGTCATCGAGGACACGCCGGAGCTCCCGCTCGCGGAGCTGCGGGCGGACGGCAGGGACGTCCAGCCCCTCCACGTCGACGCCGCCGTCGAGGGCGATCCCGCCCCCGACGCCTCCCGCGGCGCGGTCGGTCCGACCGAGGCGCTCCGGACGGCCCTCCGGCTCGGCGACGGCGCGATCGTGGTCGGCGAGGTCCGCGGCGAGGAGGCGCGCGTCCTCTACGAGGCGATGCGGGTCGGAGCCGCCGACGGGGCCGTCCTCGGGACGATCCACGGCGGAGGCGGCGACGCGGTGCGCGAGCGAGTCGTGACCGACCTCGGCGTGCCGGAGACCGCCTTCGCGGACACCGACCTCGTCGTCACGCTGGAGGCCCACGATGGCCGGGACGGGCGCCGACGCCGGCTGGCCGCGATCGAGGGCGTCGGCGGCAGGAACGGCGGCGTCGAGTTCCAGCCGCTCCTCTCGGACGGGACGGTCAGGCCGGCCGCCGACCAGCTCCTGGCGACCCTGGCCGATCCCGACGACGCGGTCGACGACGTCCGACGGCGACGCGAACGACGCTCGGCGGGGCTCGTCCGGACGGCCGCCGATGTGCACGACGAGAGTCATGCCGGCCGGTGAGCGACCCGCGGTGACGACCGTCGTGTCGCTGCTCGGGCGGGCATCGCCGCGATCGACGGCGCCCGAAGGGCTCCGGGACGCGTCGCCGTACTTCCGGGGCGATCCGGTCGACCTGGCCGCGGCCGCCGACGGGGTCGGGATCGTCGTCGGCTGCCTGCTTGGCGCGGCGGCGGTCGTCATCGGTGCGCCGGCACTCCTCCTCGTGGCCGTCGGTGGAGGGTACGGTACGACCCTGCTGGCCAGGGGAGGGGTGCGAACGGTGGCGGCGGCCCGGAGGAGCCGCTCGCTCGGGAGCGCGCCGACGCTCGTCAGCCGTGCGGTCCTGCGGGCGCGACTCGAGCCGACCGCCGAGGCGGCCGCCTCCTTCGCCGCCGAGACCGACGGGCCGCTGGGCGAGCGGCTCGCCGCCCACGTCCGACGAGCGGAGGGCACGCCCCGGTCGGGGCTCGGGACGTTCGCGGCGACGTGGCGGGAGCCGTTCCCGGCGTTCCATCGCGCGCTCTCGCTCGTGGACGCCGCGGCGGCC
>SLIW01000131.1 GCA_007135435.1 Natronomonas sp. | reverse complement strand
GTCGTCTGCTTCAGCTTCGTCGGTCTCGTCGTCTGCTTCAGCTTCGTCGGTCTCGTCGGCTTCTGCGTCGTCTGCACCAGCTTCCTCGTCCTCGTCGTCTGCGTCCTGCTCATCTTCAGCATCTTCCTCGACGCCATCGCCTTCTGTCTCGTCCTCGTCGTCCGCGTCCTCCTCATCTTCGGCGTCTTCCTCGACGTCGTCCTCTTCAACGTCTTCCTCGTCTTCCTCGTCTACCTGGGTTCCCTCGTCTTCTGCGTCCTCCTCGAGGGCCTCGTCTTCGGCTGACTGGACGTCGCCGACGTCGGCGTCGTCGTCGACGAAGTTCTCGTCGATGACGACGACGTACTCCTCGACCGTCTCGAAGTCGTCGCCGTCTGCGGCGGCGATCAGGACGTTGTTCGCCGACGATCCGGGCGTCACCTGGATCTCGTCGACGGTCCCGATGCGGCCGGCGTGGCGGCCGCGGACGGCCGTCACGAGGGCGCCCTCCTCGTAGGTGAAGTGCGCGACGATCTCGTCGTCGTCGTTGGCGACGACGATCGAGTCGTTCGACCCGTAGGTCGTCGCGTCGTCGACGAGGAGCGTCCGGCCGTCGTGCAGCGCGAGCTGCGTGTCGCCGCCGGGTACCTGCTGCTTGCCGACGATCTTGCCGAGCTTCGAGTCCGCGGACTCCGCGTCGATGGGCGTCAGCGAGAGCCGGCCGCCCTCGTCGGGGAAGACCCGGTAGTACTCGTCGCGCTCGGTGAACGCCAGGATGTCGAACATCCCGATCGGCCGCCGCTCGTCGGAGACCGCCGTCCCGTTGACCAGGACGCTGTCCTGGCCGAGGGCGTAGCGGGCCTCCTTCGTCGAGTCGACGTACCCGAGCACGTCCCGGAGGACGATGAGGAGCGGCACGCCGTCCGCGCCGTGCGGCCCGGCGCCCGCCTTCGTCGTGTAGGTCTCGGTCTTCCGCTCGACCGGCCAGGACTTCGGCACCGCGAGTCGCTTCTGGTGCTTGCTCATTCGCTCTCCTCCTCCTGGGTGTCGTCGGCGTCCGACTCGATGCGCTCGCGCCGCACGGGGTCGCCGAGGTCCAGGCTCGTCACCTGGACGTTGCTCGCCTCGAGCGGCCGGGGGACCGTCTCCCCGTCGGCCGTCTCCAGGGTCACGTCTTCGACGTGCAGGACGGCCTCCTTGAGGTCGACGAGGACGACCTCGCCGGACTCGCCGGCGAAGTCGCCGCGCTGGACCTCGACCGTGTCGCCCTCGTTGACCCGGACGCTCCGCTGGCCGTGCTCCTCGCGGAGCTCCGGCGACAGCGGGGCGCGGACCTGCTTGTGTCGCTCGTGCAGGGGCGCTCGCGCCTGTCGGTTGCGCTGTTTGCGTGGTTGTCGTGACATGGTCATACGATGATGGTCGCCGTCGAGGCGATGCTCCCGAAGCGCTCGGCGACCTCGCGCGCGATCGGGCCCTTGAGCTCGGTCCCCCGGGGGTCCTCGTTCTCGTCGACGATGACGGCGGCGTTGTCCTCGAACTTCACCCGCGTCCCGTCCGGCCGGCGGATGGGCTTGCGCTGGCGGATGATGACCGCCTCGAGGACCTGCCGGCGCATCTCGGGGGTGCCCTTGGTGACCGAGACGGTCACCTTGTCGCCGAGGCCCGCCTTCGGGTGGCGGTTCTTCGTGCCGGAGTAGCCCGCGATGGAGATGACCTTCAGCTCGCGGGCGCCGGTGTTGTCGGCGCAGGTCACCAGCGACCCCTTCTCGAGGCCCTGGGTGACGTCGGCGTTCATCGCCTCCATCAGTCGGCACCTCCCTGGGGTTCCGCCTGGACGTCGCCAGCCGGCTCCGATCCGGCGGGCTCGGCGTGCGTCGTGTCCTCGCTGTCGAGGACCTCCACCACGACGTGGTGCTTCGTCTTCGACAGCGGCCGCGTCTCCGCGATCTTCACGTCGTCGCCGACCGAGATCGGCTCCAGTACCCCCGGCACGTGGGCCGAGACGCGCGACCGCCGCTTCATGTAGCGGTCGTACTTGGGTACCTTCACCTCGTACTCTCGTTCGACGACGACCGTTCGGTCCATGTCGTTCGACACGACCGTCCCCACGAGGACCTGCCCGCGGACGGGCAGCTCGCCGTAGAACGGACACGTCTCGTAGTCGTATGCCTCCGGGTCGTCGGGTTCCGGGGGCTGGGGTACGTCGAGTCCTATCGCCATCGTGATCCTCCTCCGCGTTCGGTCCGCCGGGCGGGTCGTGCGACGAGCCGCTCGCCGTCGACCGTGACCCGGACGGGTTCGTCGTCGTCCGAGGCGCCCGTCGCCTCGCTCTCCAGCCGGAAGCGGAACGTCGCGTCCGCCTTCGGCACGCGCTTCGTCTCGCCCTCGTCCGTCGCGACGAGCAGCGTGTTCCTCGTCTCGTCGCGCACGCGCCCGGCGATCCCGACCAGGTCGGGGTTGGGGGAGTCGACGACCTCGACCGCGAGGCCGGCGAGCTCGTGCCGGACGAGCGTCTCGGGGGTGACGGTCACACACGAGCTCATTCGTCGAGGTCACCCTCCTCGCGCTGGACCGTCTTGATCCGCGCGATGGTCCGCCTGAGCTCGCCGATGCGCCCGGGGTTCTCCGGGGCGCCGCCGGCGGCCAGGACGGCCCGCTCGTTCAGCAGCTCCGTCTCCAGCTGTTCGACCTCGACCTCCCGCTCGGCGGGGGTCATGTCGCGGATCTCGTCGACGTGCAGGATCGCCATGTCAGGCCCCCTCCTCGTCGCCACCGTCCGCCTGGGCTCCGTCGTCGCCACCGTCCGCCTGGGCTCCGTCGTCGCCACCGTCCGAGTCGCCCTCGTCGTCACCGTCGTCCGCCGACTCCGCGGCGGCCTCCATCTCGCCGACGAGCGCCTCGGCCTCGGCCGCGATATCCTCGTCGAGCGCCTCGGCGTCCTCCAGGTCGTCGATGTCCTCGTCGGCGTCGGCGGTCTCGGCGACGCCCGACTTGCTCTGACCGGCGGCGGTCTCGTCGACCGCCTCCTCCTCGAGGACCTCGTCGTCGACGACCTCCTCCTCGAGGTCGGCGGCCTCGACGGCCTCGGGGTCGGCCTCCGCGGCCTCCGCGTCGGCGCCGACCGCCTCGGTCTCGGCGTCCTCGGGCGCCTCGAGCAGCTCCTCGACGTCGCCCTCGGGGTCCGCGACGAACTCGGCGACCTCGACGTCCTCGTAGACCTCGAAGTCGTCGGGGAGCTCAGCGTCCGGCGGGATGATCTTCACCTGGACGCCGATGGTGCCGAGCTTCATCACGGCGGTGCCGATGCCGCTGTCGACGATCTCCTCGGCGGGCTCGCCGTTGTGCTTGATGTAGCCGCGGTTGAACTTCTCGACGCGCGAGCGGGCGCCCGTGACCTTCCCGCTGAGGACGATCTCGGCGCCCAGCGCGCCGGCGTCCATGATGCGGTCGATGGTCGTGTGGCCCGCCTTCCGGAAGTACCAGCCGCGCTCGAGCGCGTTGGCCAGCCGGTCGGCGACGATCTGGGCGTTCAGGTCCGGCTCGTCGACCTCCTGGACGTCGATCTGCGGGTCGTCCAGCTCGAAGCGCGTCTCGAGCTCGGAGGTGATCTTCCGGATGTTCTTGCCGCCCTTGCCGATGACCATCCCCGGCTTCTCGGCCTTCAGGACGATCTGGGTGCCCATCGGGGTCTTGGCGACGTCCATGCCGCCGTAGCCCGCCCGGCCCAGCTCCTGGGCGAAGAACTCGTCGATCTGGGTCCGCTGGAGTCCGTCGCGGATGAACTGGTGTTCGTCCGCCATCAGTCCTCGTCCTCCTCGTCGGGCTCCTCGAGGATCATCTCGACGTCGACCTGGGGCGTGTTCCACGGCGACGCGCGGCCGAACGCGCGGGGCCGCCGCCCTGGCGACTCGCCCACCTTGTGGGCGGCGACGTGCATGATCGTCATCGCCCCGCCGTCGAAGCCCTGGTGGTCGGCGTTGTTGACCGCGTTCTCGAGCAGGTCGAGGAAGGCCTTCGAGGCCTTCTCGGGGTACCGCCCCGCGTCCCAGCCGTCGATGTCCTTGCGGTGGCCGACGCCCGAGTTGTGCGATTTGAACGGGACCGACCGCTCGCCCTCGACGACCGCCTCGAGGTAGGCGACGGCGTCGCCCGCCGTCATGCCCTTGATCTCGCGGGCGATCTCCTTGCTGTGCTTGTGGCTCATGTGACGCTCCCGGAGCATGGCTCGCGCCGTGGTGTCCGGGTCCGCGTCGACGCTGTAGCTGATTCCCATGGTTACTTGAGCGGCACGAACTTCGACGAACGGGTCGCCCCGATGCCGGCCTGTCCGTGCTCGACCGACGTGCGGGTGAGCTGGAACTCGCCGAGGTAGTGGCCGATCATCTCGGGTTCGACCTCGACGCGTTCGAAGCTCTGGCCGGTGTGGACCGCGAACGTCAGCCCGACGAACTCCGGCAGGACGGGCATGTCCCGCAGGTGGGTCCGGATGGGGGAGTCCGCGGTCTCCTCGGCCTCCCGCGATCGGGCCTTGTCGCGCAGCTTCTCGTGTTCGACCGTGAGACCCCGCTGGATGGTTCGCCGCTGGCGTGCGGGAAGCAGTTCCGCGACCTCGTCGAGCGACAGCTCCTGCAGCTCCTCGAGCGTGTGGCCACGGTAGGTGAACTCGCCCTCGTGGCCGATCTTGTAGTCCGAACTCATCTGTCACGTCCTCCCT
>SLIW01000403.1 GCA_007135435.1 Natronomonas sp. | reverse complement strand
GCGTTCGGGCGGCGGGACGCGACCGCCGACGGTTACGAGCTGGCCCGCGAGGCGGCGCTCGAACGGGGCTTCGCCCCCGTCGAGCGGAGCGTCGGCGGCCACGCGGTCGCCTACACGGGCGAGACGGTCGCGTTCGTCTACGCGGTGCCGGTCGCCGGCGCGGATGCGCGGATGGGCATCCAGTCACGCTACGCGGACGTCCTGAACCGGCTCCAGGGGGCGTTCGACGCGATGGAGGTACCCGTCCGGCGGGGCGAACCCGACGCCGCGTTCTGTCCCGGTGAGCACTCCCTGCAGCGCGATGGCAAGGTCGTCGGCCTCGCACAGCGGGTGACCGGGGGAAGCGCCGTCGTCGGCGGCTGCGCCGTCGTCAGCGAGGCCGACGAGGCAGACCTTGCCCGTGTCCTCGAGCCGGTGTACGACGCCCTCGAGGTCCCGTTCGACCCGGCGTCGGTCGGGAGCGTCGAGGGCGCTGGCGGCCCCGGCGACCCGGGGGTCGTGGCAGACGCCCTCGGCCGGGCGTTCGCCGGGGAGGCGGCCGTCCAGCGCGTGGACGCCACGACGCTCCTGGAGTGAACCCCTCCAATCTGAACCGAGGACCATTGGGGTGGACCACGCGACAACCGACCGTCCGCGACGGGTGCTGCCCGTCGTCCCTCCTGCTTCGTGACGCTTACCACCCCCGGACACCGAGGTGGACCGATGCTCATCCGGAACGCGACGCTGGCCGACGGCCGGGTCCGGGACGTCCGCGTCGACGGCGAGTCCATCGCCGACGTCGGCGAGGGCCTCGACGCCGCGGACGACGACGTCCTGGACGCCGACGAGCGGCTCCTGTTGCCGGGGATGATCGACGCGCACGTCCACTTCCGCGAGCCCGGGTTCTCGCACAAGGAGACGTGGACGACGGGCTCCCGCAGCGCCGCGGCGGGCGGCGTGACCACGGTGTTCGACCAGCCGAACACCGACCCGCCGACGATCGACGGCCGCAGCTTCGAGGCGAAGGCCCGGCTCGCACGGGTCTCCTCCGTGGACTACGCCATCAACGGAGGCGTCACCGAGGAGTGGAAGCCGGACGAGCTCCTCGAGAAACCGCTCGGGGCCCTCGGGGAGGTGTTCCTCGCCGACTCGACCGGCGAGATGGGCATCGAGGCCTCCCTCTTCGAGGAGTCGGTCGCTCGGGCGACCGCGGCGGGCGTCCGGGTGACGGTCCACGCCGAGGACGCCACCCTGTTCGACGAGGGGGCCAGGGAGCGCGACGACGCCGACGCCTGGAGCGCCTACCGGACCGCCGAGGCGGAGATCGCCGCGGTCGAGCGGGCCTGCGAGGTCGCCTCCGACCTGGACGCGACGATCCACGTCGCCCACACCTCGACGCCGGAGGGGGTCGACGCGGCATCGGCGGCGGGGATGACCTGCGAGGTGACGCCGCACCACCTGTTCCTGTCGCGGGAGGACCTCGCGGAGCTCGGGACGCTCGGGCGGATGAACCCGCCGCTCCGTAGCGAGGAGCGGCGGGAGGCTTTGTTCGAGCGGCTCGTCGACGGGACCGTGGACGTCGTCGCCACCGACCACGCGCCACACACCCGTTCGGAGAAGGATGCGGGCATCTGGGAGGCCCCGAGCGGCGTCCCCGGCGTCGAGACCGCCCTGCCCCTCCTGCTCGAGGCGGCGCGACGGGGGGAGATCGGCTACGAGCGGGTCCGCGACGTGACCGCCGCGAACGTCGCCGAGGTGTTCGACCTGCCCGCGAAGGGGAGGATCGAGCCGGGCCGCGACGCGGACCTCGTGCTGGTCGACCCGGAGGACAGCGTGCCGATCAGCGGCGAGCGGCTCCACTCGAAGTGCGGCTGGACGCCGTTCGAGGGTCACCACGGGGTCTTCCCCCAGCTGACGATGGTCCGGGGGACCGTCGTCTACCACGACGGCGAGTTCGCCGAGGGCGTCGGGGAGAACGTCCGTATCTAGTCGTCCGCCGGTTCGTCGGCCGCGACGCCGGTCGAGTCGGGGTCGGCGCCGGCGCGCATCTCGTGGCCGCAGTTCGGACAGCACAGCTCGTCGTGGCGGAGGGCCGCCGAGGACTCCCGGACCTCGCGCATGACGCTGGAGATCCGCTCCTCGGCGCTCAGCTCCTCGTCGACGCCGAGCTCGACGCCCTCGACCTCGAGGAGGAACTTCGCCACCTCGGTGATCTCGTACATGAGGTCGTCGAGCTCCTCGGCGGTGTAGAAGTCGCACATCGCCCCGTAGAGGAACGTGGCGCCGGCCTTCCTGACCTTGTCGTCGAACGACGACCGCGCCTGGTTGACCGCCTGGGGCGTGTAGGTGTCGGTCATGAAGGGGACCAGCTCCGGGAGGTTCTCGCCGATCTTGGTCATCTCGACGCCGGTCTCCGTCCGGAAGTCGGCACACAGCCGCGCCATCGCCCACTCGCGGGCGGTGATGTACGTCCGGTCGCGCAGGAACTCGTTCGCCCGCTCGTAGGTCGCCCCGTCGATCTTCGAGAACCGACGGTACTCCCGGACGTCCTCCGGGATCGGCTCGCTCGCGCCGCGATCCTCCCCATCGCTGGCCGCCTCGGCCACCGAGCCCGCTGTCGCCTCGACCGACCCCTCGTCGGGCCACCGTGCGTGATCCGAGATCCGCCGGACAGCAGGGATCAATTCATCGTCGTCGCTCGTCTCGTCGTCTCTCGTCACGCGTTCGTCGCTCGTCTCGTCGTCTCTCGTCACGCTTTCGTCGCTCGTCTCGTCGTCTCTCGTCACGCTTTCGTCGCTCGTCTCGCCGTCTCTCGTCATTTCTTCGTCGCTCGTCTCGTCGTCCGTCGTCTCCCCGTCGGCGGAGACGCGTCGAAACGCGGGCGTCGGTTCCCCGGACCCGGACGATGACCCCTCGTCCTGGTCATCGGCGACCCGCCTGACCGCCGGGATCAGGTCCTCCCCGTCGGCGTTCTCCCGCGCGTCGTCACTCATACGCGGTCTCGGAGCGCCCGTCGAAAAAGCGTATCGGCGATGTCTGACGGGTGGCGTACGCGCGACGACACCGCGTGAACCCGCTGCTCCGCCGGCACAGCGGCCCGCAGGAGCGACCCGGCGCCTGTCCGTCGGTCGGAAGGGAGACGCTTTTCCGCTCGGCCGTCGAACGCGGCCTATGAAGGTGCTGCTGGGAATCGGCGGCAGCGAGGACTCCTTCCGGGCGCTCGAGGAGACGATCGAGCGCGCCCGGGAGGCGGGCGACGAGCTCACGATCGCCGTCGTCGACAACCCGGAGTCGACGATGGCCGTCGAGGAGGTCCGCGACCGCGTCGCGGAGGAGCTGTCGGCGGTCGACTTCGACGTCGAGATCCAGGTTCTCGAGGGCCACCCCGGCAGCCAGCTGCTCGAGCACGCCGAGCGGGAGGGCTTCGACCGGATCGTCCTCGGCGGCGGCGAGACGAGCCCCCTCGGGAAGGTACAGCTCGGTTCCATCGCGGAGTTCGTGCTCCTGAACGCCCGGACCTCGGTGACGCTCGTCCGATGACCCGCGAGTACCCCGACAACGTGGCCGGTCCGCACGAGCCGCCACCGCGCTCGTTCGTCGACCGCGAGGGGCGGACCATCGACGTCGAAGACTACCGGGAGGACGACTTCGAGGCGCTCGTCGGGATGTACGCGGCGTCCGACCCCCAGGACCGCGCCCAGGGCATCCCGCCGACGGAGGAGTCGGCGATCCGGGAGTGGATCGAGGACCTCACCGCGGAGGAGTGCGTCAACGTCCTCGCGTGGCACGGCGAGGAGGTCGTCGGCCACGCGATGCTGGTCCCCGACCGCGACGGTCCCTACGAGCTGGCCATCTTCGTCCTCCGGGAGTACCAGGACGCGGGGATCGGGACGGAGCTCATGGAGGCGCTGCTCGGCGCCGGCCGGGAGGCGGGCGTCGAGCTGGTCTGGTTGACCGTCGAGCGGTGGAACTCCCCCGCGATCGCCCTCTACCGGAAGGTGGGCTTCCGCTCGAGCGACTCGGGCAGCTTCGAGCTCGAGATGGCCGCCCGGTTGACCTCCGAGGACGAGGAGCGGCTCGATTGACCTGGGGGACGAGGAGCAGCCCGATCGATCTCCTCAGACCGATAACACCGGCTGCGAGGCGTACGCCAGGACGTACTCGGCGGCCTTGACGATGACCGCCTCGGGATCGTCGGTCTCGGGCTCCCGGGGGATGACGATGAAGTCGGCGTCGAGCACCTCGGCGACGTCGAGGGTGACGCTCCCGGGGTGCTGGGAGAGCCTCGAGGCCGAGAACCCGTAGGCGGAGGAGTGGTCCACGGGGACGTCGCTCTCGGCCGCGATCGCGCGGACGCCTGCCATCACCTGCTCGCCGCGCTCGGCGACGGAGGCCGCCTCGACGTGGCCCGCCTGCAGCGCGTCCGCCGCGTTCGCGCCCAGGAGGTACAGCGCGTGGACGACCGCGTCGTAGCGGTCGGCGACGGCGACGGCGTACTCGACGGCCTCCATCGACCGCTCGGTGCCGTCGACCGGGACCAGGACCGTGTCGATCCGCATACCTCGAGGTCGCGTGGGGAGAGGAAAAAGGTGTGTCTCGCGACGACGTGTCCCCGATGGCCTCTCGAGGGGACGCGTCTCGCGACGTGGTCTGTCCTCGCACCGTGGTCTGTCATTGCAACGAGGTCTGACCTCGAACCGTGACCCGTCGCCGCGCCCCGGGT
>SLIW01000444.1 GCA_007135435.1 Natronomonas sp. | reverse complement strand
GTTGGGGTGTGTCGTGGGGTCTCCGTCGTGGGATGTCCGTACTAGAGTAGAGCGCCCGTGTGCGACCCGGGCGAAGCGTCGCCCTTTTGGCCACCGCGCGAGTAGCACCGCCAGGCGACGGATGGCCACCTACCACATCGAGACGTACGGCTGTACGTCGAACCGCGGGGAGAGCCGCCAGATCGAGCGGCGCCTCCGCGACGCCGGCCACTACCGGGTCGACGGCCCCCGGGAGGCCGACGTGGCCATCCTCAACACCTGCACGGTCGTCGAGAAGACCGAGCGGAACATGCTCCGGCGGGCGGCGGAGCTCGAGGCGGAGACCGCCGACCTCATCGTCACCGGCTGTATGGCGCTGGCGCAGGGCGAGGCGTTCGCGGACCTCGACGTCCAGGTGCTCCACTGGGAGGAGGTGCCCGCGGCGGTCACCAACGGCGAGTGTCCGACGACGACGCCCGACGCCGAGCCGATTCTGGACGGCGTCGTCGGCATCCTCCCCATCGCGCGCGGCTGCATGTCGAACTGCTCGTACTGCATCACCAAGTTCGCCACCGGCCGGGTCGACTCGCCCCCGGTCGCCGAGAACGTCGAGAAGGCCCGGGCGCTGGTCCACGCGGGCGCGAAGGAGATCCGGGTGACCGGCCAGGACACCGGCGTCTACGGCTGGGACCGGGGGGAGCGGAAGCTCCCCGAGCTGCTCGAGCGGATCTGCGCGATCGACGGCGACTTCCGGGTGCGGCTGGGGATGGCGAACCCCGGAGGCGTCCACGGCATCCGCGACGAGCTGGCGGCCGTCTTCGCCGACAACGAGGAGCTGTACGACTTCGTCCACGCCCCGGTCCAGTCCGGCTCCGACGCCGTCCTGGAGGCGATGCGCCGACAGCACCGCGTCGAGGAGTTCCACGAGATCGTCGAGACCTTCGACGACCGGCTCGACCACTGGACGCTGTCGACCGACTTCATCGTCGGCTTCCCGACCGAGACCGAGGCCGACCACCGGCGATCGATGGCGCTCCTCGAGGAGGTTCGACCCGAGAAGGTCAACATCACGCGCTTCTCGAAGCGCCCCGGAACGGACGCGGCCGACATGAAGGGCCTCGGGGGTACCGTCAAGAAGGAGCGCTCGCGGGAGATGACCGACCTGAAGATGGGCATCTGCCGGGAGGTGTACGGGTCGATGGTCGGCGAGACCCACGAGGTGCTCGTCGTCGAGGAGGGGACCGGGGACTCCGTGAAGTGCCGCGATAGCGCCTACCGGCAGGTCATCGTCACCCAGGCGGCCGAACGCGGGGTCGAGATCGGCGACTTCGTCGAGGTCGAGGTGGTCGACAGCGAGCCGATGTACTGCTTCGGCGAGCCCGTCTGAGCGGACCGATCACCGGCCGTCGGCGGCGTCCTTCCACTCGCCGATGCCGGCAGGGTCGAGGTGGAGGTGGACGTCGCCGACGTCCTTGATCGCCCGTAGCGACTCGACGAGGTCGGTCTCGATGTCGTGGGCCTCCACCAGGGTCAGCTCCCCGTCGACCTCCACGTGGGCCTCCACCTCGAGGCGCGTCCCGTCGTAGAAGACGGCGACGTCGTGGACCCCCTCGACGGCGGGGTGGTCCCGGAGCGTGGCGAGGACCTGCCGGCGCTGCTCCTCCGAGGGGGCCGCACCGACGAGGTAGGTGACGTTCTCGCGGCCGATCTCGACGCCCTGGTAGACGACGAGGAGGCTCACGAGGCCGCCGGCGGCGGCGTCCAGGTGTGGATAGCCGAAGAACACGCCGACGATGCCCACCATCGCCGCCACGGAGGTGTAGATGTCGTTGAGGCAGTCGACCGCCAGCGCGGACAGCGCGGAGGAGTCCACCGTCTCGTTGACCCGCGTCGTGTACCAGTACAGCGCGTACATGTCCGCCATCGCGAACAGCAGGGCGCCGACGAGCCACGGGCTGTAGACGACCGCCGGTTCCGTCAAGAATCCCTGGATCGACTCGTAGAGCAGGAGCAGCCCGAGCAGGACGATGACCACGCCGACGAACAGCGCGGTCAGCGGCTCGATCCGCTGGTGGCCGTGCGGGTGGGTCTCGTCGGGGTCGGCGTAGACGTTCCGGCCCCAGACCAGCACGACGACGCTGGCGACCAGGTCGGCGACGGAGTGGGCGGCGTCGGCCAGCAGCGCGACGGAGCCGAACGTCACGCCGACCGCGCCTTCCACGACGATCTTGGCGGCGTTGCCGGCGACGTTGACGGCGCTGGCGCGGGTGAACCCCCTCCGGTCGGCGTCGGAGGTCGCCCCCGGCCCCGCCAGCGCCGCGTCGCTCATACGCCCCCTTCCCGAACCGGCCGGATAAGTCATCGGATTAGCACGCCCGAACGCGGTGCTTCGACGGGGCTAGAACTCGGACTGGACGATAATCCGCACGGGACTAGAACGCGAGCGTGACGCCTCCGCGGTCGTTCGCCGTGGCGCCCTCCTGGTCGAGGAACCCCGCGCGGAGCTGCTCGTAGGTGTCCTCGACTGCCTGGACGATGACCTTGGTCTCCGCCGTGACCGGCATGAAGTTGGTGTCCCCGCGCCACCGCGGTACGATGTGGGTGTGGAGGTGGTCCGCGATCGATCCGCCCGCCGCCGCGCCGCCGAGGTTGAGCCCGGCGTTGACGCCATCGGGGTCGAATGCCGACTCCAGCGCCTCCATCGTCCGCTGGGTGAGGCGGGCGTGCGCGAGGAGCGTCTCCTCGTCGAGCGCCGTGTACGCGCCGGTGTGCTCGCGGGGGATGACCATCGAGTGACCGGGGTTGTAGGGGGAGTTGTTCAGGAGGACGTACGCCCGCTCGGTCTCGGCGACGACGCGGGCCTCCCGGGCGTCTTCCCGCTCCGGGAGCACGCAGAACGGACAGCCCTCGATGTCCCGCTCGTCGTCGTCCCGCTCGACCCACTCGATCCGCCAGGGGGCGAACAGCTGGTCCATGTCCGCTCCTGGGTCCTGCCGGTGGTTAACGCTGTGCAATCCGGAAGTTATATTTAAGTCTTTCGACCGTTTACGTCCGACGAGAACCCTCCTGACCCGTTATGGGGGACGCATCCAGCGGCGAGGGGCCGGGAGAACTCGTTCCGTCGTTTCGACCGTTTTCGAGGGGATGAACGCTTCAAACGGTCGGTAACCGAGTCCCCTCTTTATGGGGAACTCCTCGCTACGGGCGACCACAGATGGCAACCCGAATGCAACCGGACGGGATGGCCGAGGAGTGTCCGCGGTGCGGTCGCGACACCCCCCACGAGGTGTGCATCCAGCTCCTCACCGAGAGCACGAAGGAGCAGAACGCGGAGTTCTCGCGCGAGCCCTACCGCGTCTCCACGTGCCGCATCTGCGGCAACGAGGAGTCGCTCCGGATGAACAACGTCTGAGCCGTACGGGCCCTCGTGTAACCCCCCCACACGCGAACACGAAGCCTCCCCTCCACACGCGAACACAAAGCCTCCCCTCCACACGCGAACCCGATCCATCCCCTCCCCACACGAACGCGAAGCCTCCCCTCCAGACGCGAACCCGGTCGCCCCCCACACGAATGCGAAGCTTCGCACCGTCTCCGGTCCCCCGGATGAGCGCAGGATTCCACCGCAACCGCTTCCCGTCAGCGGAGCCGCTACCGTGACCGCGTCGTCACCTCGCAGCCGTCCTCGGTGATGATGACGGTGTGCTCCTTCTGGCTGACGAGGAACCCCTCCTGTTCCTTCAGGACCGGGTAGCCGTGGACCACGTTCTGCTGTCTGAGCCGCCGGAGCGCCAGCTCCGCCCGCGGCGTCTCGAGCCACCGTCGGGCGAACGGCAAGGTGCGGAACCGCTCGACGATCTGCTCGAGGGCCTGCCGGGCGGCCCGGTCGCGGACGCTGGCTTCCCGCTCGAGCGCGTAGATCTCCACCTCGGATCCCTCGCCGACCTTCCCGCCGCCGTCAGTGGCGAACGGCTCGATCGCCACCGTGTCGCCGACCTCGAGCTCGACGCCCTGTTCGACGGCGCGGTTCGGGATGTTCGGCTCGGTGTGCTGTTGCCAGTGGCCGAGCCCGTGGCCCGTGAGGTTCACGACCGGATTGTAGCCGTAGCCCTCGATCACGTCCTGGATCTCGGCGCCGATCGCGCCGGTCTGGACCCCGGGCTCGATGACCTCGATCGCGGCCTCCAGTGCCTCCCCGGGCGCATCCGCGAGCTCGGGGTGCCCCGAGAGGTCGACCGTGATGGCGGTGTCCGCGAGCCAGCCGTCGATGTGGACGCCGATGTCCAGGTTGATCATCTCCTCGCCGAAGGTCGCGTCGTCGTCCGGGGCCGGCGTGGCGTGTGCGGCCTCCTCGTCGACGCTGATGTTGACCGGGAACGCCGGCTCGCCGCCGAGCTCGCGGATGCGCTCCTCGGCGTACTCGGCCACCTCGAGGTGCGAGACGCCGACCTCGACCCGGTCGGCCGTCTCCTCGCGGACCTGCGCCAGGATCTCGCCGGCCTCGCGGTGTTTCTCGTACTTCTCGTCGGTGAGGTCGACGCTCATGCCGCCGGCTTCGGCGGGTCGGGTGAAATGGATTACGTTCGACCTTTTTCTTCGTCGGGTTCGCCGCGAGCGCCCCACGAGGCGCTCGCGACTCACCGCTCCTCGAAAAATCTCGACCAAAAAGGCGCGCTTGCGGCGAGCGCGCTGACGCGTCGCTCGCCGAGTCGCGTGGAATAGCGTGGCG
>SLIW01000089.1 GCA_007135435.1 Natronomonas sp. | reverse complement strand
GGCGGTCGGAGCTTCCGCATGGTCCCCGAGTCCTCCAGCTTCTTCACGTAGTGCTCGCCGGCGGCGTGTGGGTCGCCGCGGCCGCGGGCCTCGACGAACGCCTCGGCGGCGAGCGCCCCCGCCGTCACGGCGTGGTTCATCCCCTTGATGATGGGGCCCTGGGCCTGCATCTGTCCGGCGGCGTCGCCCACCACGACGAGGCGGTCCTGGTACGGCTCCGGGTGGGCGACCTTCTTCGAGTCCGGGACGAGCTTCGCCCCGTACTCGCGTTCGAGGTACTCGTCGCCGAGCCACTCGCCGAGGAACGGGTGGGTCAGGAGTGCGTCGAGGAGTTCGTGTGGTTCGGCGCGCTCGGCGGCGAGGCTATCGAGGTGGAACACGGTCCCGATCGACAGCGAGTCGTCGTTGGTGTAGAGGAAGCCGCCGCCACGGACGCCCTGGAAGAGGTCCCCGGAGAAGAGGTGGGCGGCGCCGTCGTCGGGGCCGACGTCGAAGCGCTCTTCGATGACGTCGGCCGGCATGTCCACGACGGCCTTGACGCCCTGGAACCACTCCTCGGGTTCCTCCCAGTCCATGAGCCCGGCGTCGCGTGCCAGCTCGGAGTTGACGCCGTCGGCGGCGACGACGAGGTCGGCCGTGACGGGGTCGATCTCGTCGCAGGTCACGCCGACGATCTCGCCGTCCTCGCGCAGGAGGCCGTCGACCCGGACCTCCGTCAGGAGCCCGCCGCCGGTCTCGCGGGTCCGCTCGTGGACCCGCTCGGCGAGCCAGGAGTCCATCTTCCGGCGGAGCACCGCGTCGGACCACTCGGTGTCGTGGTCGTGGAGCCGCGTGATGTCGAACGACTTCACCCTGTCGCCGGCCACGTTGTGGATGTGGTACTCGGAGATCGGCCGGTCGGTGGCCTCCTCGCGGAAGTCGGGGAAGAGCCCGTCGATGGTGTACGGGGCGGACTCCTCGGCGTAGATGAGCCCGCCGGAGACGTTCTTCGAGCCGGCGTCGACGCCGCGCTCGAGGACCAGGGTCTTCACGCCGGCGTCGGCCAGCCGCGCCGCCGCGGCCGCGCCGCCCGGCCCGCACCCGACGACGACCGCCTCGTAGTGCTCGCGCTCGGGCATCAGTCGTCACCTCCGTCGGACGCCGACGCGTCGTCGCCGCCGCCAGTCGTCCCCCCGTCGGTGGTCGTCGTCCCCCCGTCGGTGGTCGGCGTTCCCCCGTCGGTGGTCGTCGTCCCCCCGTCGGCGGCCGCCTTGAGGTCCAGCTCCCCGGCCTCGATGGCCTCCGTCAGCCTGGGGAGCACCTCGAAGAGGTCGCCCTCGATGAAGTAGTCCGAGAAGTCCCGGATGTCCGCGTCGGGGTTGGTGTTGATCGAGACGATGGTGTCGGACTCGTCCATGCCGACCTTGTGCTGGATGGCGCCGGAGACGCCCGCCGCGATGTAGAGGTCTGGCTCGACGATCTGGCCCGTCTCACCGATCTGCCGCTCCTCCTTCGTGTACTGCTCGACGTGGCCGTCGAACTCGTACGAGGAGGTCACGATGCCGCGGGTGATGCCGAGCTCGGCGTCCTCGAAGGCGTCGGTGAGCTCGACGCCGAGCTCCATCCCGCGGGTCGGGTCGTCGCCGATCCCGCGTCCCAGACAGACGACCACCTCGTGGCCCGTCAGATCGATCCCCGGATCGAGGACGTCGTGGTCGGTGATCGCGACGCGGAACCAGTCTTCCTCGAGGTCGAGGTCGTGCTCGACCACCTCGCCCTCGCGGGCGGCGTCCGGCTCGGGGATCTCGAAGCTCCCCGGGATCACCGACGCGCCCTGCGGGTGGAACTCCCGGTTCGGGTTGTCGAGACAGAGGATCGTCGAGTACTCGAAGCCAGAGAAGTCGGGCCGCTTCATGTGGAGGACGCGCTCGAACTCCTCCTTGTCGCCCTCCTTGCGGACCTTCGCCGGGTTCGAGATGACGTTGTTCTCGATGTACAGCCCCGAGCAGTCCGAGGCGAGCCCGGAGTCCAGCTCGCCCTGGACGAGCGCCGAGAGGTCCCGGCCGTTGTTGGTCGCCGGGAAGACCGTGTACCGGGGCTCGTCGTAGTCCCGCCACTCCTCCTCGTGGCGGTCATCCCGGCCGTAGGGGTGACCCGCGCCGCGGGCCATGTCGCAGAAGACCTCCGTGTAGGCCTTGTGCTGGAACCGCTCTAGGCGTTCGTCCTCGTGGTAGACGACGACGTCGGCGCCGTAGCTGATGCACTCCTCAGCCAGCCGCTCGACGTCGTCGCCGATGAGGACCGCGACGACCTGCTCGTCGTCGCCGTAGTCCTCGGCGTACTGGTCCATCAGCTCGCGGGCCTTGCCGAGCATCTCCCGCGAGACGTCGATGAGCTCGCCCCGCTGGGTCTCGCAGTAGACCCACATGTCCCGGTAGTCCCCGTCCTCGAGGGCCCGGACGTGCCGCTTGTCGGCGGTCGGGTGGTCGAGCTCGGGGTACTTCTCCTCGGGCGGCAGCGCCTCCTCGTACTCCTCCTCCTCGTCGCTGCCCTGCACCGAGTCGATCCGATTGTTGATCTGTCGCTTGACGCTGTCGCGGTCCTCGCCGGCCTCCTCCTGTTCGAGGAGGGCCTCCAGCTCCTCGACCTCCTCGATCCGGCGGAGCGCGTTCGCGATGTCGGCGATCGACATCTCCGCGAGGTCGATGGCGCCGTCCCCGTCGTCCTCGTCGTCGGCCGCGAACTTCTCGATGCGGCTCTCGATGAGCTTCTTCGCGCCGACGCGGTCCTCGCCCGCCTCCTCGGCCTCGAGGATCTCGCGCAGCTCCTCGACGTCCTCGATCTCCTGGATCGCCGGTCCCAGCTCCTGGATCGAGTACTCGCCCGGGTCGAACGTCATCGTCAGTCAGCCCCCGCGGCCGCGTCGCCCTCGGTGAACGGTGCCATGACCTCCAGTACCTCCTCCATCCCCTCGGAGTCGTCGGGCGTGATCATCGTCGCGTCGCGCTCCGCCGGCGCCTTCGGGATCGGGTCGACGCCGGCGACGATCGTCGGCGAGCCGTCGAGCCCGATGTAGTCGGGGTCCAGGTTCAGGTCCTCGTGGTTCCACACCGTGAGGTGGTCCTCGTAGTCCTCCGCGCGTGCCTTGGTCTCCGAGCGGAGGTCCTTCAGCGTCAGGCGCTCGCCGGCCGTCCGGTAGGACGGCGCGAACTCGGGGTCGCTGACGATGAACGCCGGCATCTCGGCCTCCACCGTCTCCACCTCCTCGACGTCGCCCTCGACGAGCCGCTTGGCGCGGACGGTCCCGGCGTCCGGGTCGATGTCCAGCGCGATGACGTGGGTGATGATCGGGAGGTCCAGCGCCCAGCACGCCTGCGGGCCAGTGTGGCCGGTCTCGCCGTCGGCGGTCTTGAAGCCCGCGAAGATCAGGTCGGGGACCCCCTTCTTCTCGATGGCGGTCGCGAGGGTGATGGCGGTCGCCCAGGTGTCGGCGGCGGCCATCTCGCGGTCGGAGAGGAGATACAGGTCGTCCGCGTAGACCGACTCCATGCCTTCCTGGAGGACCCCCTTGTAGCCCGGCGGGCCCATGCTCATCAGCCCGACCGTGCCACCGTGTCTCACCTTCGTCTGCAGCGCCGCTTGCAGGGCGAACTTGTCGTTCGGGTTCATCACCGTCGGAGTCTTCCCCCGCTCGAGGTGGCCGTCCTCGTCGAAGGATACCTGCCCCTCACGGAAGTCGGGGACGCCTTTCGTCAGCACTAATGTGTCCATTGGTAGCCGTACACCTATGTGGACCTCACCCACCACGGCCTAATAGGTTTTAGCAAGATGATCGGACGGACCCATCCGTCGCACCTGGCTGTGTAATGATTCCGAGTCTCGTGGGGATGTGTGTCACGACGCAGTGAGGTGGATGCCACGACGCGGTGCGGTGGATGCCACGACGCTGTGCGGTGGATGCCACGACGCTGTGAGGTGGATGGATGAGCGAACGCACGTACCGGTTGCGGCGGAATGCCAAGCTTTGCATCCGCTGGCCGGGTGTTGTGTGTCAAATGAAAGCGTGCTGTGCCGCCATTGGCTCTTTGCCACGCGTCCCACAGACGCATCGGAACCTGCTGGTCACTGAGGCACCATCGTCAGGGAGAAGATCTCCGCGATCGGCGAGCTAGATGCGACCTGCGCGGCCCGGATCGACGTCGATCGCGTCGACCGGACAGACGTCGACACAGAGCATGCAGTCGATGCACTGGTCCTCGTGGGTCGGGTTGGCCTTGATCTCGCTCTCCGGATGGTCCGGCGTGTCCACCCATTCGAAGACGTCGACGGGGCAGTCCTCCAGGCAGGCCCCGTCGGCGATACAGAGATCGAAGTCGACGGCCACGTGGGTCCCGCGGATCCCCAGGGTCTCCGGCGGGTCGGTCGGTCCCCACACGGCCACCCCGTGCTCCTCGCCTTCCATCTCGCAGTTCTCCTCGAAGTTCGGGTCAATGGCCATCGGTGTCTAGGCCCAGCACCGGGCGGACCTTAAACGTTCCCGCCCGGAGAACCGGTGCACGGCGAAGGTCTCGGATCGACTGGAACCCCCGGTCTCGTAAGGTTGATTCCAGCGATCAGGTGGAATCCAGTGAACACCTCAGGGGTGAGCGAAGTACGCGACCGACTCGTCGTCCTCGTGGCGGTCGACCCGCGCGAATCCGACGCGCTCGAACTGCAGCAGGTCGTCGGGGGCGTAGTCGGCGACGCCGGGCTCGGCGCGCCCCGTCTCGTCGCCGTCCATGGTCCGCAGTACCAGCGGACGGCTCTCGTCTGCGGGCACCCAGTGGACGACGTCCACGCCCTCCTCGCGGACGATCTCGATGTCCTCACCGGTGAACTCGAAGGCGTCGCGCGTGTGCCGGACCGGCCCGTATCCCTTCAGCCACACCCGCGAGCCGTTCGGGGGGACGTCGTCCGGCTCGACGAGGACGGCGTCCCCGACGGGGATCTCCCGCGTCCCGCGGTCGGGGTGGTCGGGGTGGACCGGTGGCTCGGCGCGGGCGGGACCACCGACGAGCTGCTTCCGGACGCCATCGCGGACGAGGAACGCCCGGTCGGTCTCGTCGTCGACCAGCTCGCGGTTCTTCGCGTACACCGACGACATCGCGAGGTCGACGTTGGACGTCGACGTGCCGAGCTCGATCATCGCCTCGACGATCGCCTCGCCGCGGATGCCGCGCCTCCGCAGGCTGGCGATGGTGGGCGCCCGCGGGTCGTCCCAGCCGTCGAGCTCACCGGACTCGACCAGCGCCTTGATCGTCGACGTTGACAGCTTCACGTCGTAGTCGTCGATCTGCACGTGGCCCCAGTGGACCACCTCGGGGTACTCCCAGTCGAAGTAGTCGTAGACGAACCGCTGGCGCTTCGCGGAGTCCTGGAGGTCGATGCCCCGGATGATGTGGGTGACGTCGAACAGCCGGTCGTCGATGCCCGACTGGAAGTCCAGCATCGGCCAGCAGCGGTACCCGGCTGCCTCGTCGCGGGGATGGGGCGTGTCCACCATCCGGAAGGCCACCCAGTCGCGCATCGCGGGGTTCGGATGCTCGATGTCCGTCCGGACGCGGAGGACGACGTCGCCCGCGTCGTACTCGCCGTCGACCATCGCCTCGAACTCCTCGAGGGTCGTCGCGGGGTCGGTGTCCCGGTGGGGACACGGTTCCGCACGGTTCTTCAGCTCCGAGAACGCCTCCCCGGAACAGCTGCAGGTGTAGGCGCCCCCGGCCTCCACGAGGCGGCGCGCGTGGTCGTAGTAGATCTCCAGTCGGTCGGAGGCCGTCACCACCTCGTCGGGCTCGAAGCCGAGGTAGTCGATCGCCTCGAGGATCTCGTCGTAGGCGTCGAGATCCGGGCGCTTCGTCTCCGGGTCCGTGTCGTCGAACCGACAGAGCATCCAGCCGTCGTAGCGCTCTTTGTAGGTCCCGATGACCGCCGGCATCCGGGCGCTCCCGAGGTGCCACGGGCCATTCGGGTTCGGCGCCAGCCGCATGCGGACCTCCGCGACCGCGTCGGCGTTCGGGAGTTCGGGGAGGACCTGGCCGTCTCCGTCGTCCTCGTCCGCGCGCTCGGCGTCGAGCTCGGCGGCGCGGTCGGGAGCGAGCTCCTCCAGGCGCTCGCGCTTGGCCTCCTCGGCGAGGGCGTTGACCTCCTCGACCACCGGTGCGACGACTCCGGGGACCTGGTCGCCGTGTTCCCGGAATTCGGGGTTCTCGCCCATCAGCGGGCCCATGATGGCGCCGACCTGTGCGTCGCTCTCGTGCTTGAGTGCGTTGAACAGCGCGGCCGCCTCGGCCGCGCGCTCGACGCGCTCGCGGAGGTCCTCGTCCATTACCGCCGACTACTTACGGCGGCACCTAAACCCTCGCGTTCTCGGACGGGAGACGGCGTGATGGCAATCAGGCGGAACGTTCCTCGAGGTTCTGGCTCGCGGTGCTCGCTCGTGGCGCTCGCGGCTCATTTCGGTCGCCGCTCGAGATTCCGAGACGTCTCGTTTCACTCGGCGTCTCGCGCTCGCACCGAACCTCGCTTCCGACGGCGGCGTTCCGCACTCCCGCTTCGACCGGCCGCCGGTCACGGTTCTGTGATGGGGGGTCTGGCCGCGTTCTCGTATATGAACCATCTGCCAGTTCGGGAATCGAGGGCGAGTTATGTTCGGGAGTGGATGCTGTTCGGGAGCGATTCTGGATCCGGCGTAGTCCCCGATCGGGAGTGATTTCAGGTCGGGTGTTGCCCGAGTTTCGGTGATGCCCCCGATCGATCGGTGTGTCTACAGCTCCTCGCTGGAGCTCAGCGGCCCACCGAGGCGCTCGTTCACCTCCGCTTCGAGCCTGAACCGCTGGACCTTCTGGGTCGCGCTACGGGGCAACACGTCCACGAAGAAGATCCGGCGGGGGTGGGCGTACGTCGCGACGTGCTGGAGGGTGAACTCGCGGAGCTCGTCCTCGGTGAGGTCGGCGCCCTCCTCGAGGACGACGAACGCCACCGGCGCCTCCCCCTTGACCTCGTGCGGGGCGGCGACGACGGCGGCCTCGGCGACCTCGGGGTGCTCGTAGAGGGCGTCCTCGACCTCGGCCGGGTAGATGTTCTCCCCGCCGGAGATGATCATGTCGTCGGCGCGGTCGACCATCCAGAAGTAGCCGTCCTCGTCGACGCGGGCGATGTCCTCGGTGTAGAACCAGCCCTCGTCGTCGAAGACCTCCGCGGTCTTCTCTGGGCGGTTGTGGTACCCCTCGAAGACGTTCGGTCCGCGGATGGCGATCTCGCCGGTCACCTGCTCGGGGTCCTCGAAGTCGATGTCCTCGTCCGGGTTCGGCGTCAGCTGGTCGGCGGAGATGCGCGTCTCCCGGGTCTCTGGGTCGACGAGCTTGAGATCGATCCCGCGGAGGGAGGGGCCGATACAGCCGGCGGACTTGCGGACGCCGCGTGAGGGTTCGACGGTCCCGGCCGGCCCGGTCTCCGTCATCCCCCACCCTTCGGTCATCGGGACGCCCCAGGCGTCCTCGATGGTGCGTCGCGTGTCGTCGGCCAGCGGTGCTGCGGCGCAGATCACGTCCGTCAGCGAGTCCATGTCGTAGGCGTCCGGGTCCTCCCTGTAGACCTGCCACATCATGTTGTACAGCGCCGGGACCCCCGCGAAGTTGGTGACGTCGTTGGCCGAGATGGTCTGGAGGATCATCGCCGGGTCCGGCCGGGGGATCAGGTACATCTGCGCGCCGTTGTAGATGTAGGTGCCCTGGATCGCGTTGAGCCCGTAGATGTGGAACAGCGGAAGCACGAGCGCGATCGAGTCGTCCGGGTCGATGGGGAGGCCCCCCTTGGCGTAGGACTCGATGGTCGTCAGCAGGTTCTCGTGGGTCAGGAGGACCCCCTTGGGCTTGCCGGTCGTCCCGGAGGTGTACGGCTGAACGGCGACGTCGTCGTAGGCCCGCTCGACCGTGTCGAACTCCTCGGGGGCCGCGGCGACGGCCTGCGAGTAGTTGACGACGCCGTCGTCGCTCATCCCGGAGACGTAGACGTTCGAGACGCCCGCCCGCTCGGCGAGTTCGGTCGGCCCGACGATCCTGCCCTCCTCGGTCTCCATCCCACCGGCCAGGAGCGGCGACCCGATCAGGTGGTCGACGTCCCCGTCCTGCAGGACGAACTCGAGCGTGTTCGGGTCCATCCGCAGGTTCAGCGGGACCGGGATGGCCCCCGCCTTCAGCGCCCCGAAGTACGCCTCGGGGAACTGGTCGGTGTTCGGGATGTAGAGGCCGATGCGATCGCCCGGCCCGACGCCGTGGTCGACCAGGACGTTCGCGACGCCGTTGGCCGACGCCTCGAGCTCCGCGAACGACGTCTCCTGGCCCATGAACGTGATCGCGGTCTTGTCCCCGTACCGGTGGGCGGCCATCGACGGGAGGTCCCCCATGTTCCGGAGCGGTGCGCCGTTGTAGTACTCCATGGTGACGTCCGCGAATCCGCCATGACGAGTATTAAAGGTTCTCCCGCCCGAATCCGGGGAATGCGGCGGGATCCGGCCCGGGGGACCAGCAACCGGGTGGCCGTCCAACCCCGTCGGCGAGCGATCGAGGTCTGGCGGTCGG
The DNA here is from genome assembly GCA_007135435.1 of Natronomonas sp. GTDB lineage: Archaea > Halobacteriota > Halobacteria > Halobacteriales > Haloarculaceae > Natronomonas. The sequence continues at coordinate 8,155 of SLIW01000089.1, read as the reverse complement.
CCCCAATGGCCGAGCTGGCGCCGGTGGTATTCACACCGCGCTGGCCATGCAATGCCGATCCGGGAGCGGACGGCTCCTGGCCGAAATCGAACGGCGCTACGCTGACTCACTCAGCGAAAGGTATCGCTCAGAACACCCCTGCTGCCTGTGCGAGCGCTCCGGTGGCGGCGATGCCGACGACGAACAGCAGGTAGTTGACGACGGGGTTGTCTGCACGGACCACCCCGGCGGAGAACCGCCTGTCCGTCAACGGCCAGAGGGCGGGAATGCCCGCAGGCGTGAGCGCGTCCGCCAGGAGGTGTGACCCGACGGCGGTCACGCCGACGATGGCACCGAGGGGCGCGGCGACCGCCGGCTCGAGACCCATCGCGTCGGCGAACGTCCGACCGGCTGCGGCGAGGGCCGCTGCGGTGACGGCGACGAAGAGGAGGGTGTGGGTGACGCCCCGGTGGGCGACGAACGGGATCCGCATATCGACGTCGGGCAGCATCGAGAGTGCGACCGTCCCGACCAGGCCGATCACGGCGAGCCCCGGATCGATGGCGAGCAGGACGTACCCGACTGGTGCGTACAGGAGGAGGGCGGCCCCCTGGTGACCGGTCTTGAGCATCGCTCACCGCTTGGCCGGTCTTCCCTTGAAAACCCTCGGAACACCCGCGTCGCGTCCGACACCCGTCAGACCGGCGTCGGACGTCGTCACGTCTCGACCCGGGAGTCGTGGATCCAGCGTCCAGTTGACGGTCGGGACGGGGAACCGGTTTTACCTCCGGCGGTCGAACCGTGGCCATGTCCCGAGAGGCGATGGGCCGGTTCCCGGTCCCCGACCACGACGACCTGCCCGAGGACCTCCGCGAGCGCATCGACGAGGAGACCGAGCGGGCGGGCTTCACGCCGAACGTCTTCGACGCGTTCGCGTACAAGCCGAGCCACTTCAGGGCCTTCTTCGCCTACCACGACGCCCTCACCGAGGACACCACGCTCGAGCGCGAGGAGATCGAGATGCTGATCGTCACGGTATCCGGCGTCAACGACTGCCTGTACTGCGTGGTCGCCCACGGGGCACTCCTCCGGATCTTCGGGGAGGCGCCCAAGCTGGCCGACCAGCTGGCCACGAACCACCGCTCTGCGGACCTCTCGCCCGCCCACCGGGCGATGCTGGACTTCGCGGTGAAGCTGACCGAGACGCCCGGCCGCGTCGACGACGACGACCTGGCGGAACTGCGAGACGCCGGCTTCACCGAGGAGCAGATCTGGGACATCGGCAGCGTCGTCTCCGTGTTCAACATGTCGAACCGGATGGCGACGATGGCGGACATGCGGCCGAACGAGGAGTTCTACACGATGGGCCGGTAGCTCCCGACACGTGAGCCTATCGACCGTCCACGGCTGGTACCGTCGTCCCGGCGGACCGACCGATGACGACCCGTGCCCGACACCGACCGGTGACAGGTGACTTGTACCGGTCGGGCGAACCGGTCACCGGAGCACCGTGGCATCGATGGATAGCAACGACCGGTCGCTCACCGCCTTCGCGATGGTCGGACACGCGACCTTCCACCTCTACGAGCTCACGATCCCGCTGTTCGTGGTCGTCTGGCTGGCCGTCTTCGAAGTCTCGGCGGCCGTTCTCGGGACCGTCCTGGCGGTCGGATACGCCCTCATCGGGGTCGGGGCGCTCCCGAGCGGGATGCTCGCCGACCGGTACGGCTCCACGCGGCTCGTCCTCACCTCGATGGTCGGCATGGGTTGCGGCTTCGTACTGGTGGCGCTGGCGCCGAACGTGTGGACCCTCGGCGCTGCGCTCGTCGTCTGGGGCGCCGCCGCGAGCCTCTACCATCCCGCCGGACTCTCGCTCATCACTCGTGGGACCAGCCGCCCCGGGATCGCGCTCGCCTACCACGGCGTCGCGGGCAATCTCGGGACCGCGTTCGGCCCGCTCGTCGCTGCCATCATGCTCACGTTCCTCGAGTGGCGTACGGTCGCCCTGGTGTTCGCGCTCCCGGCCGCCGTCGCCGTCGTGGCCGCCTTCAGCCTGGAGTTCAGCGAGGACGCTGTCGATCATCCCGAGACCGACGGACCGGTCGTCGCCGACGGCGGAGGTCTCTCGGCGCTCGTGGCCAGGACGCGGCTCCTCTTCGTCGGCGCCTTCGCCCTCGTCTTCGCCGTGGCGATCCTCGCCGGCACCTACTACCGCGGGGTCTTCACCTTCCTCCCCGATGTCCTGGCGGGACTCCCCGTCTTCGCGCCCGTGGAGGTCGCTGGCACCACCTTGCAACCGGGACAGTACGCGTACGCCGGGCTGCTGATGGTCGGAGCCTTCGGGCAGTACGTGGGCGGGCGGCTGACCGACAGCCGCTCGCCGGAGCGAGCGATCGTCGCGGCGTTCGCCGGCCTCCTCCTCGTGACGCTGGCGTTCCCGGTCGCGGCCGGCGTGGGACTGGCTGCGACGCTCCTCGCGTGTGCTGCGCTGGGGTTCTTCGTCTTCATGGAGGCCCCGATCCACCAGGCGCTCATCGGGAAGTACGCCGCAGCCGACGTCCACGGGCTCTCGTTCGGCTACACGTACCTCGGGGTGTTCGGCGTCGGCGCCATCGGTGCCTCCATCGCCGGCGTGGCGATCACGACCGGCGGGATCGAACGGTTGTTCGTGGTGCTCGCCGCCTTCCCGCTGGCCGGACTCGCCCTCGGCGGCTACCTGTACCTTGCGGGCAAGTCGACCGGGTCGACCCGAACCGCGACGTGATGGCACGGATGAGGATGGCCCTCGTGAGGATGACACGGATGATGATCGCACTGATGAAGTTTACATGTCTATCGAGTCACGTCATTCGGCCTGGCCCGTCGTGTCGACGTGAGCCCGTCGAAAGCGCGGGGTTGATACCGTGGGGACCGCTACTTCCGGTAGATGCGCGTCGAGACGCTGGGGGATGGTGAACCGGAGGTCGTCGTGGTCGGGGGGATCCACGGCGACGAGCCGTGCGGCCCGGCCGCCGTCGAGGCGCTCCTCGAGGCCGACCTCGAGGTAGACCGCCCGGCGAAGCTAATCGTGGCGAACGAGGAGGCGATCGACCGCGGGGTCAGGTACGTCGACGAGGACCTCAACCGCGCCTTCCCGGGATCTCCGGACGCCGACAGCCACGAGGGGAGGCTCGCCCACGAACTCCTCACGGAGATCCGTGACGCGGAGGTCCTCTCGCTGCACTCGACGCAGTCGTACGCCGAGCCGTTCGCCATCGCCCGCGAGGTCGACGGCTACGTTCGCTCGACCTGCTCGTACCTCTCGGTGGAGGCCCTCGTCGAGACCGCGGAGACCCACAGCGCGGGGCGGCTCCTGGGACAACCCCAAGTCATCGAGCTCGAGTGCGGGCTCCAGCGGTCGGTCGCCGCGGCCGAGAACGCCGAACGACTCTCCCGTGAGTTCCTGGTCGGACGGGGGGTCGTCGCCGGCGAGGGCGGCCCTCCCCGCCGGCATCCCCTGCCGGTCTTCAGGCTCGAGCGCCAGATACCCAAGCCCCAGGCCGACACCTACGAGGTGTTCGTGCGGAACTTCGAGCGGGTCGCCGAGGGCGAGCGCTACGCCGCCGCCGACGGCGCCGACCTGACCGCCGACCGGCCCTTCTATCCGGTGCTCATGTCGCCGTACGGCTACGAGAACGTCCTGGGCTACGAGGGAGACCTCTCCCGGCGGCTCGAGGCCGACCATCCCACCGCGCCGACGGGCGAGGACGCGGCCCCGGCTGAACGGTCGCGATAATCGGGCACTGTCGGTGCGTTGTCACTGTCGGCGCGTTGTCACCCTCGTTGCGTGGTCACGTCGATGCGTTGGTACCGTCGGCGCGTTGTCACCCTCGGTGCGTCGTCACCTCGATGCGTTCTCACCGTCGGTGCGTGGTCACCGCGAGACCGTGTCAGTACGGCGCGCCCCCGGCGTCGACCCCGATCTCCTGGCCGGTGATCTTCCGCGCGTGCGGTCCAGCGAGGTAGGCGACCTGCTCGGCGACGTCGGCCGGATCGATCAGGTAGTCGGGGAGCGCGAAGTCGTTCTCGCCGATGCTGAGCGGTTCGGCGTCCTCCACGTCCGCGAGCGCCTGTTGCTTCGCCAGCGCGCGCTCGATGCGTTCCCCCTGTACCGGCCCGGGCAGGACGGTGTTCACCGTCACGTCGTCGCGACCGAGTTCGTAGGCCAGCGTCCGGGTGAGGCCGACGAGCGCCATCTTCGAGGCGGCGTACGCCGAGCGGTTCGGGTACGGTCGCTTGCCGCCGATCGAACCGACGTTGACGACGCTCCCCCGATCGCTCTCCCGGAGCGCGGACGCGGCGTGCTTCACACAGAGCATCGGCCCGGCGACGTTGACCTCCTGGGTGTACATGAACGACTCGAGGTCCACCCGGTGGACCGGCTGGACCGGTCCCGCGATCCCGGCGTTGTTCACGAGGCAGTCGAGCCCTCCGAAGGTCTCGACGGTCTCCTCGACGGCGGCCGAGACCTGCGCCTCGTCGGTCACGTCGGTCTCGACCGGCAGCGTCCGGTCGTCGTCACCGATGAGGTCGGCCGTCTCGTGGATGCCGTCGCCACGGGCCGCCAGGGCCACGTTGGCGCCCCTGTCGGCGAGGGTGACCGCGATCTCGCCGCCGATCCCGCCGCTGGCGCCCGTCACGAACGCGGTGGTGTCCGAGAGCATACCGACGACGGTGCTCGGCGGGAGCAAAAACGTTCGGTCCCCGGTGTCCGTCCGAGGCACACCAATCGCGGGAGGGTCGGTAGAAATGTTCGCTACTCCCCGACGCGAGCCGTCCGATCGGTCGGTCGGCTACCCCTGCTCCGCACCGAACTCCACCAGCGTCAGGTTCCGGTCGAGCATGCAGTAGTCGTGGGGCGGCTCGCCGACGACCTCGGTGATCTGGTACTCCTCGTCGAAGTCGGCGCCGGCGGGCTCGCAGAACTCGTGGCTCGGACACTCCGTGTAGGGACACGGCCCCGGGAGCGTGGCCTTGCTCCCCGCGTAGGCGGCGTTCGAGTCGACGTTCGCGAGCACCGACGCCCGCTCGACCTCCACCGCCGTCACGCCCGTGTCGTGGACCGCGCACTCGAGGGTCCCGGAGTCGCGCACGCTGGCCACGCGGTAGCGCCGTCCCTCCTCGAGGTTGAGACACTGCCCGCGGTAGGGACAGCCCTCGCAGGCCGACGACTCGCCGCCGTAGACGAACTCCGTGCCAACCTCCGCGAGTCGCTCACCGATGAGCGTGACCTTCGCCATCGTACTCTGTTTTCCCGGTAGCGTGTTAAGGTCGTCGTTGCCGGTCGATCCGTGGCTGACGGCCCGTCGTCAATGGTCTCGATCGTCCCCTGTGGCCCTGGCACGCGCGTTGCCCGTAGCCTCGTTTGTCCCGGGCGGATTCAGTCGTCGCCGGTGGCCTCCGCCCGGGCGTCGCCGACCTGTGGGCGGCTCACCTCGCGGTCGGTCGCCTCCCCCTCGATGTCGTAGGGGTACTCGCCGGTGACACAGCCCAGACAGAGATCGGCCCGTGACTCCCCGAGCGCCCCCGCGATCGCGTCGATCGAGAGGTACGACAGCGAGTCGGCGTCGATCGCCTCCCGGATCGCCCCGACGTCCTCGTCCGCGGCGATGAGCTCCTCGCGGGTGGCCATGTCGATGCCCATGTAGCAGGGCGCGACGATGGGCGGTGCGCCGATCCGCATGTGGACCTCCTCGGCGCCCACGTCCCGCAGGAGTCTGACCAACTGGGACGAGGTGGTCCCCCGGACGATGGAGTCGTCGATGACGGTGACCGTCCGATCGGTCACCACGTCGGAGATCGGGTTCAGCTTCAGGCGGACGGCCCGCTCGCGGGCGTCCTGTGTCGGCATGATGAACGTCCGGCCGACGTAGCGGTTCTTCATCAGCCCTTCGGCGAACTCCACGTCGACGCCGTCGGCCTTGGCCGCTTCGGCGTAGCCCGAGGCGAACGCTCGCCCGGAGTCGGGCACCGGGAGGACCACGTCGGTCTCGACGGGGCTCTCCTCCCAGAGCCGGCGTCCCAGCTCCCGGCGGACGTCGTAGACGAGGTCGCCGTCGATCCGCGAGTCCGGCCGGGCGAAGTAGACGTACTCGAAGAAGCAGTGGGCGGTGTGCTCGGCGTCGACGAGCTGGTAGGAGTCGAACCCCGCCCCGTCGGGGCCGAGGATGACCAGCTCGCCGGGGCGGACGTCCCGGACGAGATCGCCGTCGAGGACGTCGATCGCGGCCGACTCGGAGGCGAGGATGTAGCCGCCGTCGATCTCGCCGATGCACAGCGGCCGGTTGCCCTGCGGGTCCCGGAGGCCCATGACGGTGTCGTCGTGCATGATCGTCAGGGAGTACGACCCGTGGATCCGTCCCATGGTCCGCTTGACCGCCCTGATGAGGTCCTCCTGCAGCAGGTTCCGCGCGAGGTCGTGGGCGATGACCTCCGTGTCGCCGTCGCTGGTGAAGGCGTGGCCCACCGCGGCTAGCTCGGCGCGGACCTCGTCGGTGTTGACGAGGTTCCCGTTGTGGCTCAGGCCCAGCGACCCCGACTTGAACGACACGGAGAACGGCTGTGCGCAGCTCGAGTCGAGGCTACCCGCCGTCGGGTAGCGGACGTGACCGATGCCCGTCGAGCCGTTGACCCCCTCGAGGTCCTCCTCGGTGAAGGCGTCCCCGACCAGGCCCATCCCGACGTGGCTGTACTGCTGGAAGCCGTCGTGGGTGACGATCCCCGCCGACTCCTGGCCCCGGTGCTGGAGGGCGTACAGCGCGTAGTACAGCGGCCGCGCGGCGTCCCGGTCGGCCAGCGAGACGCCCACGACGCCGCACTTCTCGGTCGGCCCGTCAGCGTACCGCCCGTCTGACATGGGTGCACGTCGGAGGCCCAGCGGTAAAAACATACTCCATCGTGGGTTGAGCGGCGGCACACACGGTCGTGTATATGCACGAACGTGGATATCAGTACTCCTGTCACGAAGACCGCCAATACGATACACCTTCGGGCCAGTTCCCGTGTTTCGGTGACGGTCCACGTCGACGATCGAATGTCTGTGTCGGTCTCACTGACGCGACCGCGGGGTGAAGGCGGCTAGAGACTGGAGGCGCTCGTGGACGGTGGTCTCTGCAGGAACGGTCTGGAGGAACGCTCTGCAGGAACGTGATGTCGAGAACGTTCACCTGGGAAATGCTAGGTGATCTAATAAATCGTGGAGGAGACGCTCCTGGGCGAAAGATACGTTAGGTAGCGGATCGCGGTCCAGATTCGCCGGGACCAGATGTAGTGGTGTCGGGTCTCGTCACTCGCCCTGCTTGGACTGCCAGGCGTAGGCCCGTCGCTTTGCGGTCTTGCCGAAGCCGCAGGAGGCACAGACCTTCTTGCGCGAGTGGTAGGACTTCTCGCCACATCGTCGACACTTGACGTGCGTCGTCTTGTTCTTCTTGCCCTGACTCGGGGTCCCGGCTCCTGTCATGGTCGTATCGAGACGACGTTGTCGCCGCGGATAATGGTTACGTTGTCGTCCGCCTCGATGACGAGGTTCATGTGCTGGTCGTAGCCGGCGAGGACGCCCTCGTGCACCTCGCCTCCCTTGAGGGTCACCGTCACGGCCGTTTCGAGGGTCTCTTCGAGTACGTCGAGGGGGCGGTCGGGCATACCTCAGTGGCCACGCGCCGGGTGCATAAACACACCGGCCTCGGCCGGAGCGGGTCCATCGGCCCACTGGATCCATTCGTCGAAACCGACCCCGTAGCCCGGATAGATTCCTTCCCTGGATGGATTCCTTCCCTGGATGGATTCCTTCCCTGGATGGATTCCTTCCCTGGATGGATTCCTTCCCTGGTTGGATTTCTTCGCCTGTTTTGCCCACCCGTAATGAGTGGTCTAATCGGTCGGCGGCGGCCAGCGTGTCCTGTGGTATCAGGTCTCGTCGAGGAAGCTTCGGTCGCTTCGGAGCCGTCGATACGGACTCCCCGACCGGTTTCGGACCATCGACGATGCCTCGCCGGTCCTTCCGCGGCCATCGACGGACACGAAAGCGGAAATCCCCTGGCAGACTCCTACCGTTAAGTGACTGTCCGCCGTAGGGTCGTCCATGGCGAAGTTCACCATACTGGAGCTCCACCTCGACGACGCCAGTTTCTCGGCCAGC
>SLIW01000534.1 GCA_007135435.1 Natronomonas sp. | reverse complement strand
GGGTCGTCGGCACCGATCCGGTCGCGGAGATCGGAGAACGGCACCGGCGATGGATCTGTCGGATCGTGGGCCTCCCAGAGGGCCTCCAGTAGCTCGAGACGGGTCCCGTCGGAGAGGAGTTTGAAGGCCTCGTTCCTGGCCACCGTCCCCGATGTGACCGAATCGTCCGTGGTGGGGGAATCCATAGTGGGTATTGCCGGAGACCGTCAAAAACCTTGGTCACGGTCAACATACTTCACGATAGAAAACGGACTCCTCGACGGGCGACCGACGCGATCGTCCGCTAACTCCCGACCCTTTCTGAATCTGATCGGGAGTTCGTTCGATGAGGACTCCAATAGAGCGCTCGTCCTCTCAGAATTCCGATTGAAATCCCCTTCTATTGGATTTCCGATTGAAATATCATTCAAATAACATTTATGCCCCGATCCATCGAAACGTGTGTCGAGGGTTGACAATGAGGTGTGTGGAGGCACCTGTTGCCCCCGGCCAGGTCCACGACACGCGAGGGGCCACCGAGCGGGCACCTGATCGGCTGATCGATCCGTCGGCCCTCGAGGAGTACACATGCCACAGACACACGACCCACGAGAAGCGAACAGACGAGCCGCACGACGGATTTTCGACGTCTGGGACGGCGACGATATCGACGCGCTCGACGACGTCATCGCCGAGGACGTCGTCCTCCACGGCCCCGAGGAGGTCCTCGGGACCGTGCACGGGCGCGACGCGTACAAGGACAACCTACGGATGATCCGGGCGGGATTCCCGGACCTGTTCTTCGAGGCCCAGGACGTCGTCGCGGAGGGCGACATGGTGATGGCGCATTGCACGTTCGGGGGGACCCACGAGGGCGAACTGATGGGCATCGAACCGACCGGCGCCTCGGTCGAGGTCTCGTGGCTCGGGAGCTACCGGTTCGACGACGGGAAGGTGGTCGAGGTGACCGGCCTCCCGGATCTGTTCGGCGCGTTCCGGCAGCTCGGCGTCATCGAGCCGCCCGGAGGTACGTCGACGACGGAAGCCGAGAACAAGGAGCTCGTCCGTAGATACCCGGAAGAGGTCATCAGCGAGGGCAACCTGGACCTCGTCGACGAGATCATCGCAGACGACTACGTCGAGTACAACTCTGCAGTACCCGAGCCGATTCACGGTCCGGAGGGCGTGAAGGAGTACGTCTCGATGCTTCGAACCGCGGTTCCGGACATCGAATGCGGGGTCGAGGACCTGATCGCCGAGGGTGACAAGGTGGTCCGACGAGACCGGGCCACCGGCACCGTAGAAGGCGAGTTCATGGGGATCGAACCGACGGGGAAGGAGGCTGTGGTAGAAGGACACCACATCCACCGGATCGAGGACGGGCAGATCGTCGAGACCTGGGCCCAAAACGATATGTTGGGCCTCATGCAGCAACTCGGCGTCGTCGAACTGCCGGGGGAGTAACGCGACCCCCCGTTCGGTGGTTTCGACGGTGACTCGAGCGTTCGACGTGATACGACGCCGATAGTCACGTCCCCGATGACACGCGAACACCAACCCGCTTGCTGCAGATCTCCCGAAGATGTGGTTGCCCCTGCACACGTCATTTCAGAGCGTATACTGTATACACTCGACACGGTCAGGATTCTGTTTTCCGACACGATAACCGCGACAGCGGCCCCTCCGACCGGGACGGCATCACTCCGGATCGGCGTGGAGATAACCCGGGGCACGCTCCCGCTCTCCGGCGATCCGACCGGTAAGGTCCGTCTCGCCCGTCTATCCGCCCCCGTGTTCCCCCGGAGGCATTTATACCATCGAGTCCAGATGTGGCGTATGAGGGAGGGGACCGAGCGGACGCGGACCATCGTCACCCACGGCGTTGCGGTCCGCAAGACCGTCGAGGTGGGGGCCGACGGCCGGGCCACGGTGACCCTGGAGGTCACGTCCGAGCGGGCGGATCGGGCGACGGTCCGGGTGACGGAGGGGGGTTTGCCGTCCATCCCCGACGACGCCGTGGCGTTCGCCGCCGAGGACGAGGAGGGGTACTGGGACCCGGAGGTGGGGGACTTCGAACGGGACCTCGCCGCCGGCGAGACGGTCACGACCGCCTACACCGTCGAGGACGTCGACGACGAGCGCATCGACGTCCTGGACAGCCACCCGTCCGTGGAAGTCGTCACCGGCGGCGGTACCGGAGGAGGGTCCGGCGCCGGAGGGACGAACCCCGTCCGGCGGCTGTTCGGTGGCGATCGTTCGCCTGCGGGAGCACCCGGATCGGACGCGGGAGACCAGGATGCCGACCCAGCGGACGCGGAGCCGTCAGAGAGCACGGCTGACGAGGACGAGGCAACGGCAGCGGGGCCTGCGGACGATGCGGATACGGTAGACGGGGTGGATACGGCGGACGAACCGGACACGGCGGACGAACCGGACACGGCGGGCGAACTGGACACGGCTGACGATGCGGACTCGGCGGACGAAACGGATTCTGCTGCGGATACCGCTGCGGAGGCGGACGGAGACGCCGACCCGGGCTCCGACGAGGCTCCGGCAGATCCCGGGAAGACGGTGCGTGACGAGTCGGGTTCCCGGGAGGGGACGGCGGACCGAGGCGGACGCCCCACACCCGCCGACGAACCACCACCGGACCTGGAGGACTCGTTCACCCGGGGCGGTGGCGGGTCCTCGGCGAGTCGACCATCGGAACCGTCGGGATCGTCGGGACCGTCGGGACCATCCGAACCGTCCGCAGCCCCATCGCCCGATGCCGCCACCGGCCCGCCGTCCGAGACCGCCACCGGCCCGTCCGTCGCGACCGACGACGGGAGCCTGGCCGAGGCGCTCCTCGAGGAGATCCAGGCGGGTGCCGTCGAGGAGGAGACCCTCGCCGAACTCCGCGAGGTGCTGGCACCCGAACCGTCGGGCGAACTGGCCGCGGAGCGGACCGGCGATCCGGATACGAAGCACGAGATCCGGATCAGGCACCTCCAGAACGAGGTCAGCGACATCGCCGCCTACACGGACCTCGTCGAGGCGTTCGTGGACGAACACGGCGAGTTCGACCAGGTCTTCGGGGAGCTCCGCGGCGAGGTCGAGGCGCTCGAGGACGGGGTCGCGTCCCTGCGGTCGACGATCCACGACCTCTCGGAGACCGTCGCGGAGGACCGCGACCGGCTGACGGCGGAGCTCGAGGCGCTTCGCGAGGAGCAGGAGGCGCTCGCGGCGACCGTCGAGGCGCTGGACGAGGACCACGACGAACTCGTCGAGGACCTGGAGGTCGCCGGAGAGGCCCGGGAGGCGCTGGTGTCCGACCTCGAGTCAGTCAGGCGCGGCCACGACGACCTCGAGTACCGCGTCGAGGAGCTGACCGCCGAGCTGGCGGCGCTCGAGGACCACGTCGACGAGCTCGAGGCGCTCAAGGAGCGGCTCTCGGCGGTCTTCTAGGGCTCGTTGACAGGACCCTGGCCCCCCATCCCCCCACCGTCACTACCACCGTCACTCGGCACCTTCTGGGTACCGTGGGAGCCGCCCGGACCGCGACGACCCCTCGACGAGCGGGAGGTCGGCGACCGCGGCGGCGACGTCCTCGCCGTCGACCCTGACGGTCACCTCGTCCGTCTCCACGGTGTAGTCCACGAAGGCGAGAGCGCCCGGGCCCTCCAGGGAGGGGCAGTCCGCGCCGCGGGTCACCTCGCCGACGTGGCGGTCGCCGTCGAAGACCGCCGCACCCGACTCCGGGACGGCCCCCGGGCGGAGTCCCACGAGTCGCTTCGAGGGCCGACCGCGGTTCTCGATCTTCGAGACGACCTCCTGGCCGACGTAGCAGCCCTTCTCGAAGTCGAGCGCGTTCCGGACCCCGCAGACGTTCGGGACGCGCCCCTCCAGCTCCGTCTCGAACAGCGGCGACCCGGCCTCCAGCGTCAGCGTGTTCCAGGTCGCGTAGCCGAACGGGGCCGCGTTGGGCCCGCGCGTCAGCAGCGTGTCGGCGACGCGGGCGGCGTCCGCGGCGGCGCAGATGACCTCGTAGCCCTCCTCGCCCGTCAGGTCGTCGGTTCGGATCACGGTGGCGCCCCAGTCGCCGATGGTCCCCCGGACGAACGTCAGCGGCTCGTCGGGCGTCTGCTCGGTGAAGACGGAGGCGACCTTCTCGGTGGCGGTGGGGCCGTGGACGCCGAAGACGCCGAAGTCCTCGGTCGCGACCCTGACGTCCACGTCCTGGATGAACGTCTTGCCCGCCCAGTCCTCGGCGAGCGCCTCCGCGCGCTGCGGCGGGACGAAGCAGAGCAGCCGGGCGTCGGCGTTGAAGACATAGAGTTCGGTCTCGATACCGCCCTGCGGGTCGAGGAGGAGCGCGTAGACGCCTCGACCGTCCTCGGTGGGGACGGCGTTGGAGACGGCGTTGTCGACGAAGTCGACGCGGTCGTCGCCCGTCACCTCGACCACGCCGGCGCCGGCCTCGAGCAGCCCGACGGCGTTCCTGACCGCGCGGTGGGCGCGCTCCGGGCGGCCGTAGTGGTCGACGACCCGGCGGCCGCCACGCTCGACGAACGTCGCACCGTGGGACTCGTGGAGCTCCGGGACGACTGTCATCGATGGGTCAACGCGACGGGGAGGTAAAACAGCCGCGGGTGCGATCGGTGCGGAACACGCGGTCGCTGCGGTTGGTGCGGTCGATGCGGTCCTCGCCGTTGGGGTCCTCGCCGTTGGGGTCCTCGCCGTCACCGCGGGCGCCGTCGTCCCCT
>SLIW01000142.1 GCA_007135435.1 Natronomonas sp. | reverse complement strand
CCCCGACGAGTTCCTCGAGGACGCCCGTCGGCGGGCGGCGAGGCGGACCACCGTGGGCGACGAGGACTGAGCACGCGTGGGCCAGGTGTGTGGCGTGGGGCGTGACGCGGGGCGCGGCACCGGGAAGGCCAAGGCGAAGGACGACGTGCCCGGTACAGGTGCTGTATTCCTGGATTCGATCGAACACTCGTCTACCGAGTTCGTTGTCTCTCTGGAATCATTCTGCGGCAGTCGCAGGCATCGTAGACGATCGTCCTGCCTTTTCTGAGATCGCTGGACGAATTGCCAACCCTTATCCGTCCACCCCCACTCCCTCTACTCGCAATGGCGCAAGGAAGCGTTGATTTCTTCAACGACACTGGCGGTTACGGTTTCATTTCGACTGAGGATGCGGACGATGACGTGTTCTTCCACATGGAAGACGTCGGCGGCCCGGACCTCGAGGAAGGACAGGACGTGGAGTTCGACATCGAGCAGGCCCCCAAGGGCCCGCGCGCGTCGAACGTCACCCGCCTGTAGAACACAGTTCGATACTACTCCGTCTCGGTTCTGCCGGCACGGAGCCGGCTCTCTCGCGGATACGGTCCGGGGGGTGCCTGACGATTCTTCGAAGACCACACCGACCAGCGACGCGGATCTGCCGACTCCGGTGTCGGACGGCTGATCGCCTCGAGCATCCATTCGAGGAGAAGTCGGTGATACGTCGCCGGTTTCGCCGGTCTCGGGTCCGATCCTGGACGGTTCTCAGGGCGCCAGCAGCCGCTTCACGTGCGTCTCGTAGCCGTCGGGAACGAACGAAGCGAGCGCATCGGGGTCGGTCTCGCCCTGGTAGTTGACGAGGTAGCAGCGGCCACGGACGTCGCCGTAGACCCCCTGGAAGTCGTAGACGAAGCCGGCGACGGTCTCCTCGTCGGGCACGTCGTCGCTCTCGAGGAGGAACTCGACCTGCCGATCGACGTTGTACTCGACGAGCTGGTCGACGAGGCTCCCGCGGTCCCCGTCGACGCGGTCGTCCGCGAGCCCCGCCTCGACGACCGGCCGGAGCGACCGGACGCGCGCAGCGACCCCCGCCGGCAGTTCGGCGCCCCCGTCCTCACCCTGCTCGACGGACTCGAGCGCCGCGGTCACCGCGCCACAGCCGGTGTGCCCGACGACGACGGCGAGGCGCGTGTCGGTGAAGCGGATGGGGTAGCAGACGTCCCCGCCCACGACGCGCTCGCCGTCGACCTCGTCCCACACCTGGTTGCCGATGTTGCCGACGCTGAAGAGCCACCCGGGCTCGCTGGCGTCCCACATCCCCTCCTGGGAGACCCGCGAGTCCGAGCAGCACACCGACACCACCGCAGGTGACTGGGAGGCCTCCACGTCCGCGAAGTGATCCGCCGCGAGGGAGCTCGCGTGCCGCTCGTTGCGCTCGAGCAGCTCCGCCAGTGTGGCTTCGGGCATACCTCCACCGTGGTCGCGTCGGCACTTATCTGTCTGGGACGGACGGCGAAACCAGGAACCCCCAGCGCGCCTCGTGCAGGGCCCCGAACCGCCGTCAGATGCCCCGCGCGCGCCGTCGGAGCACCAGGTGGACGAGGACGCCGGCGACGAACGCGACGCCGAGGTTGGTGACCAGCGCCATGGCGCCGATGGCCACCGAGAGCGCGAGGTTCGACGACCGGAGGACGCTCCTGCCCAGCGAGACCGAGACGATCGCGAGCAGCACGCCGAGCATCGCCAGCGGGAACGCGACCAGCAGCGCCGTCGTGGCGACGAGCGCGGCCCCGAGGTACCCCGCGCCGAGGACGACGTTCGCGCCCCCCGTCCGGGCGCCGAAGGCGTGCTTCCCGGCGACGCCGTCGCAGCCGTGGCACATCGGGATGCCGCCGGCGGGGACCGCGAGGAGGTTCGTCACGCCCATGCTCGTCGACAGCTCGTCGGGGGAGACGTCCGCGCCGAAGCGGTCGGCGAACAACAGGGAGGTGGCCAGCGCCGCGTTGCCGACGGTCATCGCGAGCTGTGCCACCACGCCGTCGAGGGTCCCGAGCGTGAGCGCGGCGCCGACGCCCGACGCCGTCGGCGCGAGGGGGACCGGTGGGGCGCCCGGGGCGCTGGGCGTCGGGAGTCCGGCCGAGTAGACGGCCACGCCGAGGCCCACCGCGAGGACGACCACGGCGCTCGCGTTCCGGAACCCGAGGAGGACGACCGCAAGGGCGATCCCTGCACCCGCCGCGGCGACCACCACGTCGACGACGACGAGCCGGACGCCGGTCTCCAGGAGGACGAGCGCGACTGCGAGCTGGACCCCCCGGACGACCGGCTCGCCGATCCAGCGCTCGAGCCGGGCGAGGGTGCCGGAGAGGCCCATCGCGAGCAGCAGGACGCCCAGGATCAGCCCGGCGAGCGCGAGTTCGGCGTAGGTCAGGGCGCCGGCGATCGCGAGGGCGGCCAGCGCCTTCATCGGCTCCACCGAGATCGGGAGCCCGTACCAGACGCCCCAGACGACCTGGAAGACGCCGAAGGCGACGAGCACGTGGGGGAGCGAGACGTCGGTCAGCAGCGCGAGCGCGACGATCAACGGGAGGGCCGTAATCGAATCCCCTATCGCCCCGGTGACCTCGTTCGAGGCGAACTCCAGGCGCGTCGTTGAGGCCGAGGGGACCGAAAACGCCATCGAGCACCCGTACGAGGGCGTTCTCCTTGAGACTGTTCAGTAACGTGCAGACCGTACGACACGCGTGCGATGTAAGCGAAGAAGGTTACATCCGGGTGAATGGACGTGGGCGCGGGCGACGACGACCCTCAACAGAACAGCTGGGTGACGTAGACGCCCTCGTCGCTGATCGCGACCCCGACCCCCTGTCGATCGTACCGCTCGCGGAGGAGCGTCTCGCGATGGCCGTCGGAGTCGAGCCACGACGAGACGACCTGATCGGCGAGGGCCCGCTCGGAGGCCGCCAGCGCCCCGCGCGGAGCGTGGTAGACGTTCTCGCCGGGGCGGCACTCAAGTCCCGCCGCCCGGACACGATCGCCCGGCCCGTTCCCGTCGGGGTCCTCGTGACCGACGAATCCCCGATCCCGCATGTCACGGCTGTGGTCGCGGGCGACGGACGACAGGTCGGCGTCCGTCCGCGTGCTCCCCACGCCGACCGCGACGCGTTCGGCGTCCGTCCGCTCGACGATCCGGTCCTCGACGGTCGCGGCGTCGAGCTCGTCGTCGAACGGTCCCAGGGTGGCGACGGCGCCGAGCGAGACCGCGAGGAGGATCACCGTCACCAGCGCCAGGCCGACGCCCGGGTGCAATAACCCCGGGACGTCGCGGCCGGGTCGCTCGCTCCCGGCGTGGGCGGCGGACTTCTTCGGGCACGCGTCGGCGAGACGGCGGGCGTCGGGCGGTCGCTCGAGGTCCACCCGCCAGCCGCCGGTCCGGCCGGCGTCCGTCCCGGGACAGTCGTGCTCGTCGGGCGCGCGGTGGTCGGGACAGCAGGCCTCCCCGCAGTGGGTGCACGCGTCGCTGGCGATTACCGACGTCCCACAGACCGCGCACGCGAGCTCGGCTGCCACGGCTCCTGGCCCGGCATCGGGAGCCGGCGAGGAAGTCACTCACGGCTGGTTCATCCGCCGATACGATCCCCTGCCCACGCGCACTCGCGACGCTCTCATGCACGGCCCGTCAGTCGAGGAGAGGGTTGCCTCTCCTGGAACTCACGTGGGTCTGGAGGGCTCAGGTTGGAAAAGCGGAGGCGGGCACCGTCGGTGGAGGGTCACCGCCCCGGTCGCCGCCGTCTCCTGTCGTCCGGCTACAGTTCCAGTTCGATCTCGGCGTCCTCGTAGAGCTCGTCGAAGTCGAGGTCGCGGTGGCGCGCTTCGAGCTCCCGTTCGATCTCGTACTCGCGGCGTTGCATCCGCTTCTTGCGGCCCTTGCGCTCGCGGCCTCGCTTCGTGTCTGGCATTGCGTGTGAGAGTATATCACCCACACATATATGCGTAACGCAGCCGGCAGAACGGACGGTCGCGTGCCCTCGTCTGACCTGGGCGTCTCCCGTCGTGATCAAACCCGCGAACACGGACACGCGGGAACCGAGCGGTCGAGGGACGAACATCGACTCCGAGACCAGCACCACGAGACGGCGCCAGAACGGCCGCCTCGCATCCCTCACTCCAGGTAGCCCAGATCCCTGAGGCGATCCCTCGCGGAGTCGTCCATCCCCTCGAGCGCCTCGTCGGCGTCGGCCGGCGCGTCTCCGTCCGCCGGCGCGTCTCCGTCGGCCGTCCGGTCTCCCTCGGCCGACGCGTCTCCGTCACCGTCCTCGTCGGCCCAACCGCCGGCGTGATTGGTCTCGAACCGCTTCAGGGCGGCCCGGGTCTCGGCGAGGGGATCGTCCGGGTCGTCGTCCGGGACCGCCACGGGGTCGGACTCGCCGGGGTCGACGTCCAGCCGGTAGGCCTCGTCCGGGATGCGCTCGTTCCGGATGTACTTGGCGTCCGGCCGGCGAGCGGCGCGCATCCGCGAGTAGAACCGCGAATCCTGCTCGAGGTCGACGCCCGCCTTCCGTGCCTTGGTTTCCAGCTGTCGCAGCTCCACGATCGGCCGGTGGTAGTCGACGAAGGCGTACTCACCGTCGGTGACGTTCCGGCCATCGGTCAGAAGCGACCGACCGGGCTCGAACGGCCGGGCGCCGACCCGCTCAGGCGTCCCGGTCGCGGCCGCGGCGTCGAGCACGGTGTCGTAGAGGTCGAGCAGCTCGACCTGCTCGTCGGTGCGCCCGGGTGCCAGCTCCGGGTGCTTCACGAGGAGCGGGACGTTCACGAGCGGCTCGTAGATGCAGAACTCGTGGCCGAACAGGCCGTGCTCGCCGTGGAGCTCGCCGTGGTCCGCACAGACGACCACCGTCGTCTCCTCCCACTGTCCGGTCCGCCGGAGGTGGGCGAACAGTCGCTCGAGCTCGGCGTCCATGTGGCGGACCTCCGCGTCGTAGAGCCCGCGGATCGCCTCCCACTCCTCGTCGTCGATCTCGCGGGCGCCCGCGTTGTACTCCTTCGAGTTCTGGCAGACCGCGTCGGGGTCGACGCCCGGCGCGAACTCCTCGCGGTAGGTCTCGGGCGGGTAGTACGGCAGGTGGGCGTCCATCAGGTTGACGAACGCGAACCACCGGTCGTCCGCGCCGGCGTGGTCGTCGACGAAGTCACAGACGCGGTCGACGATGGCGGGCGTCTTCGAGTCGGCGCCGTCGCCGCCGGCGAGGTGCTCGTGGACCTCGTTGCCGAGTTCGACGAGTCGGTCCGCGAGCGGCCGGAGGCGCCCGTCCGTGACGCGCTCCCAGAGGGTCGCGGCCACGCCGGAGAGGGCGTCGCCGGGCAGCACCTCGAAGAAGTTGTCCTGGTCGTCGAAGCCGGCGGTCAACCGGGTGTACGGCGTGATCCAGGCGTTCGAGGAGTAGCAGGCGGTGGCGTAGCCCTCCGCCGACAGCGACTCGGCGAGCGTCCCCACGTCGTCGGGGAGGTAGGGCGACTCCTGGGTGGCCGCGTGCTCGGCGGGGTAGCGTCCGGTGAACATCGAGGCGTGGACCGGCAGCGTCCACGGGGCCTGCGCGACGGCCTGCTCGTAGACCAGGGCCTCCTCGGCGAACCGCTCGAGGGTGGGCGTCGTCGGGCGGTCGTAGCCGTAGGGCGTCAGATGGTCCTTGCGGACCGTGTCCAGCACGACGAAGAGGACGTCCCGACCGCCCGTCGACCCGTCGGCCATACGCCGACGGTCCGCGTCGGACGGCATAAGCGCGGTGGTCCGACGCTGGAGGCGGGGCGTGCCGATCGACCAGGGGTCGCTGTCGGGCAGGAGGCTACGGGTCCGATCCGCTGTGGTCGTCCGTGCCCGTCGAGTTTACTATCCACCGGTGTCTCGCGCAGGTGTGCGAACGTGAATTTACCCGCACATCGGTTCCCGGGCGGTGGCTCGGGGACGAGGCACCTCGCCGTGGCCCTCGCCGTCAGCGCCACCTCGCGGCCCACCCCGAGATCCAGCCGATCGACCCTGTCCAGTGTGCTCGGTGGTCGTTCCTACTCCCTGCCGCCAACCGGGTCCAGTTCGCCGTAATCGTCGGTGATCAGCGTCTCGATGTCGTCCTCGCGGGTGGACTCCTGGTCGACGATGTTCTCCTGGGCCGCGACGGCCTGCTCCTGGAGCTGGTCGATCCGCGGGACGTCGGTGACGTTCGACAGCAGGACGGCCGCGGACAGCGAGTCGGCGGAGCGGCGGGGGTCGTCGCCGGCGAGGACCTCCACGCTACCGGTCACCTGCTCGAGCCACTGGCGACCGGTCTCGAGGCCCTTCCGCGAGAACTCCTCAGGGGGACCGGAGACGACGATGAGCGAGCGCTCGGCGGACTCCACCTCCGCCCGGCAGGTGAGCCGCGATCGGACCGCCTTCCGGATGATGCTGTTGACCTTCGTGGCGGCGTCCGCGCCGTTCTCCGGCTCCCTCGGGGTGGCCCGGAGGCGATCGAGCAACCCCTGGGGGCCGGTGGTCTCCTCGAGTTCGGACTCCGCGTAGGCGATCACGCTGACGCCCCCGGTGTCCAGCGTCCGGCGGATGTCGCTCGAGTCCATCGCGTTCTCCGACACCTGGCTGCCGTCGATCTCGCCCGCGGAGAGGAGGGTGACGACGCGCTTGGCGATCTCGCGGTTCGTGTGCTCGTAGGTCTCCTCGACCGAGGCGGCGCTCTGCCGCCAGGTGTCGTTGTCGAAGACCAGCAGGTTGTCGACCGCGCCGACGAACGTGGGGAACGACCGCGCGGCGTTGAGCGACGCCCGGCCACCCTCCTCGGCGCTGGGGAGGATCCCGAGGCCGTAGACCGGCTCGTCGTAGATCTCCCGGACCTTCTCGGCGAAGATGGGCCCGCCGCCGCTGCCGGTGCCGCCACCGAGTCCGGCGATCACGAGGAAGGCGTCGATCTCGTGGATCGGCACCTCGTCGAGGGCGCGCTCGAGCTCGTAGCGGTCCTGCTCGGCGACCTCGGCGCCCAGGTCGGGGTCGCCCCCGACCCCGTGGCCCTTCGAGCGGGCGTCGGTCTGGCCGATCAGCACGCGGTTGTCCTCGGGGACGTGCTCCAGGCGGGCGAGGTCGACCTGAGCGGTGTTGACCGCGAACACGCTCCGGCAGAGCGACCGCCCGGTCTCGAACTCGTACTCGAGGAGCGTGTCCGCGATCTTCCCCCCGGCGTTCCCGAAGCCGATAATGGCCAGTTTCATGCTTTTGTAGGGAACCCCACCGACGGACTTTGTTATAATTTCGTTACGAGGGCTGTGGTCGGATAATGGGCTCTTAGCCGGGCGCAGTCAGCGATGCTGTGGTCGGGTGAATCCGACCGACGGCAGTCGATCGTCTACTGGTCCGTCGTGGTTCGCACCCCTTACCGGGTACAGTGTCACCTTGGAGCTCTGTCTAACTTCGCTCCGGAGAAAGGGTGCCGTCTCCGCTGGCGAGCGCCGTCCGTGTAGGTTACGGTAACTCGGCCTTGTCCGCTGTTCACACGACACTTGCTCTCCGAACGGCGACCGTACCCCATCGACGCGTGCAACCCAGGAAACGATGGCCCCCGACGCGTACAACTCGGGAAACGATGGTAGCCCACTCGACATTCGCACCCGACGACCGCCTCCGACGACCGCCTCCGACGACCGCCTCCGACGACCGCCTCCGACGACCGCCTCCGACGTCCCATGCCCGTCCACTGACCGTCGACCCAGAGAGCGCTCGAACGCAGGCCGTGCCTCCGGTGTCGGGCTCACACGCCCGGCCAGTCGGTGAAGATGCCCTCGACGAGCGTCTCCGACTGCTGGGCGATGTAGTCGCCCTTCGCCGACAGGACCGCTGACGACAGCGACTCCCCCGCCTCGGCGTGATGGCGGAGTCGATCGCGTTTCCAGCTGGCCGGGGTCGTCCGTCGGTCGACGCGGGACCGAAGCGGCCCGAGAGACGCCTCGATCTGGTCGTCGTCGAACCCCCGAACCCGGAGCCCGGCCGCGGCGTGTTCGAAGAGGTCCGCGTACAGCGCGTCGGTGTCGGTGGTCTCCTCGCCGCCGGCGGTGATCCAGACGAGGTCGGCGTCGAGGCCGTCACGGGCAGCCGCGTAGAAGTTCTCGCGCGCGTGGTCCCACGGCAGTGCCTCGACAGGGTGGGCCGCGTCGACGAGGCCGCCGAGCAGGCCGGCGACGGCCGCGACCAGCGCCACCGAGTCGCGGACGGTCGGCTGCGCGGGCAGCGGCCGGAACTCGATCCGCGCGTTCGCCGCCGCGCGGGTCTCGCCCTCGAAGACCGGCCGCACCCACCGCCAGTAGGAGCCGTGCTTGTGACAGAGGTGGGCGAAGCGGTCGTCGAACCGGTCGCCCGCATCCAGCAGCACCGGCGATATCGGCGGGTCCTCCGCGATGCGGTCGACCGCCTCCTCGACGGTCTCGAGGTCACGGGGGAACCGCACCTTCGCCGGTCGTGCCAGGTCGTTCATCACGGATTCGTAGATCCCCACCCGGTTCTCCCGGTGGCCCTGCTCGAGGACGGACTCGACGGTCGCGTCGTGATCGTACAGCGACGGCGGGAACAGCGGCGAGTTGACCGAGAGCGCGAGGAGCGGCGCGGCCACCCGCAGCGCGTACCGGAAGTGCGTCGGCAGGTTCGCCGCGATCGGCACCTGGTAGTGTGGCTGGACGCTCGTCAAGAGCGTGCAGGGCATGATGGTCTCGGTCTCGAAGGTGACGTTCGGCGCGTCGATCCGCATGGCTGGCTCGTAGCACGACGAGTTCGACATCACCTGATATCGCACGGAGGCAGGCATGTTCGGGGCGAGCACGATTCCGTCGATTTCGACGCTCGCGCCGAGGTACTCCGCGGCTGTCTCGCCCGCCGGAGGGATCGTCCAGAAGCCGTCGCTGACGAGGCGCATGTGCTCGCTGGTGGTGGCTGCCGAGTGGGCGGTCTCGACGGCCGCCTGGGCCTCGTGTCTCACCGCAGAGAGGCCGTGGAATCCGAGCGGCTGTGGGCGGCCCACCAGCTCCGCGTTGTGCAGGCCGAGCTCCTTCTCGAAGCCCATCAGCTCGAGGAGCGGCCCGGGCACCCGACGCAGCACGCCAGTGGGCACGTCCGCCGCGTAGAACTCGAGCTCCATGCCGACGATGCCCTCCTGGTTGTCGAAGGTCCCCACCGCCAGCTCCGCCTTCAGCTCGTCGACGTCTGCCGCGACTCGTGCCTCGAACTCCTCGAGGTCGACCTCGCGGGCGGCGGCGATGCGGCGCGCGAGCTCCTCCATACCTCGCTGAACTCCTGAAGCGACTTCAAGACTCTGTCGGGAGATGTGAGGAGGGGTGCCTCGAATCCAGTCGCTGGGAGTGGAAAACAGGTCGTCGAAGTCGAGACGTGACGTCTAGAAGGGTGCCTCGGGCCCCTCGTCGTCGTCGCCCGACGACTCGTGGCCGGGGAACGATGGGGACATGCCGCCGGCGCCACCGGCCATGCCCTCGCTGCCACCCATGCCGGTGTCGGCGTGGACGGTGTCGATCTCGGGGATCTCCTGGGTCATGCGGCTCTTGATGGCCTGGATGGTCATCGGGGAGATGCCGCACCCGGAGCAGGCCCCGCCGAGCATGATGGTGACCTCGCCCTTCTCGCGGTCGAGGTTCTGGATGGCGGCGCTGCCGCCGTGCATCTGGATCTGCGGGAAGTTGCGGCGCAGGAAGTTGCTGATGCGCTCGCGGAGTTCGTCGTCGGTCTCGGCGGTCTCTGTGCTCATGGGAGCCGGTATGCAGCGCGGACGTATGAAGATTTGGCTCCGCGTCCGCGCCGGGGGACTCCGGTGCCGCCATACGGTCGCGTGCAGAGCCGGCATATTGTCGCGTGAAGAGCTGGCATTCGGTCGCCTGCAGAGCCCGCGGACGAACGAGTGCAGACCCGACCGACCTGCTCCCTCGAGGACCGGGACCTGCTACCGCCGTAGGACGGGCGTCTGACGCGTGTTTAAGTGGGGTCGGTCCCCCGGGTGTGACATGGTACGGAGACGCGAACTACTCGGAGTAGCTGGGGCTGCTGGCGCGGTCGCGGCCGCCGGCTGCCTCGGGGGTTTCGGTGACGACGACGGGACCGCCGCGGGCGCAGCGGACGACGACGGGGGGACCGACCAGGACGACCACGAGGAACCGGAGGACGGCGAGGAAGACGAGGAGGAGGAAGAGGAGGAGGAGACGGTCAGGGCCGTCCGCCTCGAGGACCTCTCGGTGCAGAACAACCACGCGGACGAGCACCGGGTCCAGGTCGCCGTCGACGCCGACGGGGACATGATGCACCTCGGGACGTACGACCTCGAGGGCGAGGGCGGGTCGACCACCATCGCCGGCGACTGGGAGGACGCGGCGGCCTCCTACCGCGTCCACGCGCGCCTCGACGAGGGGGAGATCCTGACCGAGGACGTGACCGACGGCGTCGCCCCCGACACCGACTGTGTGCGGGCGCTGGTCCGCGTCGACAGCGAGGGCGACCTGGCGGTGTGGGTCGGCTCCAACTGCCGGACCTGATCGGAGCGATCGAGGGGAGGTGGCCTCTCATACGGACCGTTGTAACTATTTTCGGCCGGGCCATCGACGAGTAGACGATTCAAGCCCCGAGACGACCGATCCACCTCGACACGGCGGTACTGAATTACAACGGTCCGTATCAGGGGTCGAAGACGCGTTCGAGCTCCTCCTCGATCTCCTCGACGTAGGCAGCGAGCACGTGCTCGAAGCGCTCCTCCTCGACGACGACGCTCGTGAGTCGCTCGTAGGGCTCGTCGGGGAGCTCGAGGCTGAACCCCTCCTCCTCGTCGTAGTGCGGCTCGGACTCGTTGAGCACCTGCTGATCGATGCCGTGGACGAGCGTCGAGTCGTACCGCTCGTTGACCCGGTTGAAGGCGTTCTTGTACGCCTGCTGGAGCTGCGGGAAGAACTCGACGTACTTCTGCTCCTCGAAGGTCTCGGCGTCCAGGTCCATGGCCGGCCTTCGGCGCCGGCCGTTAAAAGCCGGTCGAAGCGGGCCGTCTGGCTGTGTGCGCTTCGGTGCCCCGGAACGCCTCAGACACCCCTCGGTGTCCCGGTCGAGGGGCCGACCGCGACCCGGGGCCAGGCGGACCCTCCTCCGGAGGTGGCCCCGACTGCATCCCCTCCCGAACACCCGAACGCAAACGACTTGCCACCGGCGGCGGAGACGCGGGTATGTACCGAAGCGGCGCCTTCGTCGCGGAGCACGTCTCGCCGACGACCGACGAGCAGGTGCAGCCGAACGGGGTCGACCTCACGCTCGCCGGCGTCCACGAGCAGGACGGGCCGGGCCGGATCACCCGGGACGGCAAGGAGATCGGCGAGCGCCGGCGTCTACCTGTCGACGCTCCGGACGACGGTGGATCTAGCGAAGAGTCCGTGTCGGATCGAGCGGGTGCCGGAACCCGTGGGAAAGCGCGCACGTACACCCTCCAGCCAGGCGGGTACGTCGTCCGCTACGGCGAGACCATCGCCGTCCCGGACGGCCACGTCGGCTTCGTCTACCCTCGCTCGTCCCTCCTCCGGAACTCGTCTATGCTGAACACCGCCGTCTGGGACGCCGGCTACGAGGGCAGGGGTGAGGGCCTCCTGCAGGTCAACCACGAGATCCACCTGGAGGAAGGCGCCAGGATCGCCCAGTTCGTCCTGGCGCGGGCCGCCCACGAGGACACCTACGACGGGAGCTATCAGGGCGAGAACCTGTAGGGTGTGGCGGTGCGGCACCACACGGTCACCCCACCGCGTTTTCGGCGGGGACGGGTCGTCCCCGTCAGGCCCACTCCTCGACGGTGACCTCGCCACCGACGGGGACGGCGAGCCAGGCGTCGTCGGTCGTGGTGTCGGCGATGATGAACCTGGTCTCGTCGCCGCAGCGGTCGTACGCTGCCTGTACCCGCTCGTCCCCTTCGTCCGGGGTGAACTCCGTCTGTGTCATGGTGGGTTGGTGGATCGTGCGCCGTCCGTGACCCGACGGACGCGCCGTCGGCGGCGTGGCCCGACGGGGCCCGGCGACGCTGTGGTCGGACGGATCGTCGGGGTGACCGACGTACCTCAGTAGACGACGACGATCCCGATGAGGGTGGGGGCTAAGATATTTGGGAGTCGTCGGCGCCCTGGGCCGCAGCCCCGCCAGTATCGGTCGTCCGGGCCCACGGGGCGGGATTCGGGTCGGCGGCCAGCGGATTGGAGACGCGACTCGTGACGTACCGATGGCGCCGACCGCGCAACCGCATCGCCGTGAGGGCCTTGAAGGGGATCGGATCGGCGAGGAGCGCCCGCTCGTCGGCGTCGACCCGCGGCTCGGGGACCTCCGGATCGGCCCGGAGGTCGTCGAACGTCGACCGGACGGCCCGCCGGACGAGGTCCCAGCAGTCGCGGGCGTCGACCGGCGTGGACCTGGCCAGCGCCGCGACGACCTCGCCGAGGTGGTTCTGGAAGAGGGCGTAGTAGAGCTTCAGGTGGAGGTCCCTGGCGCCGTCCGCCTCCGGGTCGGAGTCCGGGTACGGGTCGAACGACAGGCCGTGGGCGGCCAGCCGGCCGGCGTGGACGCGGATCCCGCCGAAGTCACGCACGAGCACCCCCACGGGTCGCCCGGCCTCGACCACTACGTAGCAGTTCTGGAGGTGGGACTCGAGGGCGACGCCGTACCGGGAGAGCAGCCAGAGCTGTGGCGGGACGACCGCCTCCGCGTAGGCCGCGACGAACGAGCGGGCGGCGCGCGCCTCGTCGCCGACGCCCGTTGCGGCGGCGTATCGGTCGACCGCGTCCGCGACGAGGGGCTCGCCGGTCCGGGGCGACCGCGTGGGGAGCGCCGCCGCCGGGATCGCCCGCCGATCGCCGCGGGTCATCGGGTGGGCGCGGGGGTTCTGCCGGACCAGCGACGCGAGGTGGCGGGCGTCGTCGTAGGGCCTCCCCTCGGTGTGCGGCCCGTCGGGTGGGTAGTACGAGGCCGCCGCCGGCTCCTCGAGTGCGCCGAGGCGATCGAACGACTCCCGCTCGGTGATGGCCCGCCACAGGCGCGTCGTCTCCGGGCCGTTGTGGACGGCCTGCGGCGACAGCGTCCGCTCGACGTTCGTCGTCCGCACGCCGATGGCCAGTTTGCAGTGCGGCGGTGGATCTTCGCTTCCACCGCTTACCCGGTCCCCGATCGGCACGACCGTCCGCAGGTTCAACAGCGGCGTCGCCGGCGCGGCGAACCCATCGACCGGGACGACG
Organism: Natronomonas sp.; assembly: GCA_007135435.1. Classification (GTDB taxonomy): domain Archaea; phylum Halobacteriota; class Halobacteria; order Halobacteriales; family Haloarculaceae; genus Natronomonas. The sequence continues at coordinate 3,502 of SLIW01000142.1, read as the reverse complement.
TACCCGCGGTCGATCTGGCTGGCGTACCGGTCGTGGACGACGTGCCGGTACTGCCAGGGGTGGACGGCGACGACGGCGTGGTCGTCGACCGCCCCTGGGGAGGGGAGGGATCGCTCCACTGCCGCCTCCAGGCCGTCGAACGCGTCGAATAGGCGGTCGGTCAACGCGCGGTCGTCGACGGCCACCCGCCGGGCGACGGTGCGGTGGATGGCGACGAACCGGAGCGGGATGGACGCCGCGAACTCCGGGGCGTACGCCAGCCCGTCGGCCGGGGACATGCCCCGTCTGATCTTCGCCCCGGGGTGGAAGGGGTGTCCCCGCGTGACCAGCCGTTCGAGGTAGGCTGGCAGGTCGGCTCCGAGCCCGGCCGCACGGACCGCGCCCGTCGAGAGCGCGAGTGCGGGACCGACGGCCCGTCGGCGCTGGACGTCCTCCGCCAGGTGCGCGAGCGCCAGGTTCGCGACGCTCTCTGCCACCTCCCGTTCGATCACCGCCGCCTGCTCGTCGTCGACGAACGCGCCCTCGCGGTCCAGCGGCGCGACCAGCTCGACCGGATGGGTCACCGGTTCCACCCCGTCGGCACCGACGAGGACGACCGGGTCGCCGACCCGGACGCGATCGAAGCCACCGATGACCTCGACGGGGATCGAGAGCGTCCGCTCGGTGGCGGGCATCGGGAGCAGTGCCAGCCGGTTGCTCCCGCCGGTCGAGACGGTGACGTCGGGGGGTCGATCGAAGGGGAACGCCTCGTCAGGGGGTCGATCGAACGGGAACGCCTCATCTGGGGTTCGGCCGAACGGGAATGCCTCGTCGGTGGAGTCCCCACCATCCCCACCGACCAGGAACGGTCGCGGTAGTCCCTCAGGCGTCCCCCGGAGCAGTCCCTGCAGGAACCGGTCGCGGATGTCGCGGCGTGCGGCCGGCAGCGCCTCGAGGTAGGGACGCTCCGGGGGTTCGTCGAGTCCGTGGATGCGAGCGACGTGGGCGGCCGCCTGGAGCGCGTCGCGCTCCGCCCGTGTCTCGGGATCCGCCATGGTCGATGGAGGCGTTGCGGGAGGGGGACCGGACATCGAACTCGCGTCCACGTACGTCGCCAGGCGGCATGTAGGTTCGCCGGTGACCGTCCTCCCATTCTTGCGGGAACCAGGAGGTAGTCGCGCCTGAACCTGGGTGAGCGACCGTCACGAGGATCTCGGCGGGCACTGGACGGCCACGGGGCTATATCGTTCCCGGACCCGGATAGGCTGGCATGCGTCCGAACGATCGCGGGTTCGATCCGGAGCGGGTCTCGGTCGTCACGTTCGACTCCTACGGGACGCTCGTCGACACGGACTCGGCGGCGAGGGTCCTCGAGGACCTCGTCGACGACCCCGGAGCCGTCGCCAGACGGTGGCGGGAGAACGCCCTCGCGTACTCGCTCGTGGCGAACCAGATCGACGAGTACCGGACGTACCTCGAGCTCCACCGCAGCGGGCTGCGCGACGCGCTCGCCGCTGAGGGGGTCGAACTATCCGATGAGCGCCTCGACGAACTCAACGGAGTCTACCACCGTCTCGACCCGTACGACGACGTGCGCGACGGGTTCGCCCGGCTGGCCGGCGCCGGCTACCGCCCCTCGATCCTCTCGAACGGGGACCCCGGGATGCTCGACTCCCTGGTCGAGACGCTCGACGTCGAGGGGACGGTCGGCACCGTCGTGAGCGCGGACGAGATCCGGACGCTGAAACCCGCCGCGGAACTGTACGAGCACGCCGCCGACCGGCTGGACGTGCCGACTGCGGAGGTCGCCCACGTCACCGCCCACTGGATGGACGTCCTCGGCGCCACCCACGCGGGGATGCAGGGCGTCTGGCTCGCCCGCGAGGGGACCGCCTGGGCGAGCTTCGACGGCGACCCGCACCTGACCGTCGCGTCCGTGGACGAACTCTGCGAGAAGCTCGTGGCGTAGGTGGGCTGGTCCTCGATGGAACGGTGGGCTGGTCCTCAAGGGAGCGGTGGGCTGATTGGCGCGGATGGGCCGAACGTTGTCGAATCTGCCCGGCAACGACCGGCCTCTTGGAGCCGCCTCTTGGAGCCGCCTCTTGGAGCCGCCTCTTGGAGCCGCCACTGGGAGCCGCCTCATTCAGGGTCGCGTCACCAGGTACACCGCGAGGAGGCCTGCAGTCGTCGAGAACCCGGCGAGCACGACGAACATGACCGAGACCGAGGCGTAGGTGAGGACGGTACCGACGACCGCCGCCCCGAGGGCGCCGATGCCGAAGATGGCGAGGTAGGTGTAGCCGAACGAGAGCCCTCGCGCCCCGGGGTCGGAGTACTTCGCGATGGTCGCCTGGGTGAGCGGCTGCATCGCGAAGAGGGCGAACCCGAGGAGGAAGCTGACCGCCAGCAGCCCCCACAGCCCCGCCCCGGCGGCGGGGACGAACAGGAGCGCGATGACCGTCATGATCGACAGCATGACGACCAGGCCACGGTCGGGCTCGATGGCGTCGGTGAGGCGGCCGCCGAGGTACTGCCCGCCGATGCCGACCGTCAGGAGCCCGGCGTAGAGGTACTGCGCGAGGTCGAACTCCTCGGCGAGCGGGCTCTCCGGGTCGAAGATCCCGGGCTGGACGTCGCCCACGGCCGCGGTCAGGAAGTCCCCCAGCAGGTCGGGCAGGAACGTCAGGACGCCGCGGTAGTAGAGACCGTTCAACCCGACGATGACGAACACGAGCAGGAAGCCGAGGGTGAACAGCCGCCGGGTGTCGGCGGCGAACTCCGCGAGGGACGACGGCGTCCGTCGCTCGAGTGGGTCGCCGCCGTCGGCGGCTCGTTCGTCGCCACCGTCTCCGCGGCCGTGGCCACTGTCGGCCCGCTCGCCCGCCGCCTGCGTCCGGTCGACGGCCGCCGTCGGGTCGAACTCGAGGGTCAGCCCGACGACGGCGCCGATCAGCGCCGGGATCGCCAGGACGACAGCCACGACCCGCCAGTCGAACGCCAACAGCATCACGGCCGTGAGGAGCGGCCCGCCGGCGATGCCGACGTTGCCGGCCATGCCGTGGTAGGCGAACCCCCGTCCGCGCTCGCGGACGCCGTTGCTGATGAGCGTGAGCCCGGCGGGGTGGTAGACGCTCGCGGCGGCGCCCCACAGCGCCAGCGCGACGGTGACGCCGACGACGCCCGGCGCGAGGCTCAACGCGAGGAACGACAGGCCCATCCCGGCCAGGCAGGCGCTGATCAGGAGCCGTGAACCGAACCGGTCGACGAGCAGGCCGCCGGGCAGGGCGCCGACGCCGAACAGGCCGTATCCCACCGCGACCGCGACGCCCAGGACCGCCGCGGTCGTCGAGAACTCGAGCAGCCAGATCGTCATCAGGATGGGGATCGACAGCTCGTAGGTGTGGACCATCCCGTGGCCGACCATGACGAACCCGACGATGGACCGGTCGTTGTCGTCCACGTCGTCTCGTACTCCGAGGCGACGTGTTATGGGTTCCGCTTCCAGCCGTCACGGCCGGTTTCT
>SLIW01000530.1 GCA_007135435.1 Natronomonas sp. | reverse complement strand
TCGGTAGCTGTACGGTCGGCGGGCTGGACGCCACCGACGCGATCGTCGACTGCTGGCGCCGTCTCGAGCGCCCCGACGTGAGGTACGTCCTGGTCGCGGGCGTCGCCCCCGCCTGGTACAACGTGCTCGACCTCCAGGCCCTGCACGCGGCGACCGGGCGACCGGTGGTTGCGGTCACCTTCGAGGCGAGCGACGGGTTGACCGCGGCCATCGAGGAGGCGTTCGACGGCGAGCCCCGTCGCCGCCGGCTCGCGGCGTACGACGCCCTCCCGCCGCGACGTCGAGTGTCCCTCGAGGAGGGCCCGACGCTGTACGTCCGCGGTGTCGGATTCGAGGACGTGGACGTGGACGTGGAGCGACTCGTCGCCACCTACACGGCGGACGGCGAGCGGCGCCCGGAACCGCTACGGGTCGCCGCGCTGGCGGCCCGGCGGGCAGACGCGTTCCGACGTGAGGACGCGTCGCATCACGCCACGGGAGGGTACGGCCGGGACGACCGGGTCGACCAGGAGGACCAGGACGACCGGGACAATCGGGACGATCGGGACGACGGATGAACCCGCCCGACCACCGCCGCTTCCGTCGAGACCACGGCCGCTTCCGTCGAGACCACGGCCGCTTCCGTCGGGGTTAACATCGGGGCGGTCCTCCGGCGTCGCATGGACCACGACGACACGGCCGTCCGGGAGTGCGAGCGATGTCCCGAGCTATGCGCCTCGCGGAGCCGCATCGTCAACGGCGTCGGCCCGATCGACGCCGCCCTCCAGTTCGTCGGCGAGGCGCCGGGCGCCCAGGAGGACGCCCAGGGCGAGCCGTTCGTCGGTCGCTCCGGCGCGGTGCTGGACGATGCCCTCCGGGACCGCGGCCTCGCCCGCCGGGACGTCCGCATCAGCAACTGCGTCCGCTGTCGGCCGCCGGACAACCGGGATCCCCGGAGCGGAGAGCTGGAGAACTGCCGGGAGTACCTCGAACGGGAGATCGACGTGGTCGACCCGGAGGTCGTGGTCACCCTCGGGAAGGTCCCCTCCGAGCACCTGCTGGGCCGGTCGGTGGCCGTCACGAGGGAGGCGGGCACCCTCCACGACGTGTCGATCGCCGGCACGGCCCGGCGGGTGATGGTCTGTGTCCACCCGGCGGCGACGCTCTACGATCGGGGGCAGCTGTCGACCTTCGAGGGCGCACTCGACGAGGCGGTCGAGCTGGTCGGTGCCGGCGGGGGCGAAGACGGGAGCGGCCAGTCGCGAATTGGCGACTTCTGACTGCCCACGGCCGGCGCGTTCGGTCCCGCGGCCACACCAGTGCGCTTCGCCGCTACACCGGTGCGCTCCGCCGCCACACGTGCGTACTGGGGCACCCCCGCCGACCGCCGGGGTGCCGGAGCGAGCGCGGTACTGTCGAGTTCGTATCAACAAATTGCCCTGTAAGTAACTATTAGAAACGTTTAATTCGGATACCCAACAGTCTCGAATATGTCTCAGGGGAGTTCAGTGAGACGACGTACCGTGATCCAGACTGCCGGAGCGGCGGGGATCCTCGGGCTGGCTGGCTGTCTCGGGGATGACGCCGAGCCAGCAGACGATGGCGCCGACGACACGACGGACGACACGACGGACGACGCCAACGGCGACACCGTGGGGGACGTCGACGACGTGCCGGAGGTCTCGTGGGTGATGAACCCGGCGGAGGAGGCGATCGACATCGAGCTCCAGTACCGTCCGCTGTTCGAGTACCTGGAGTCAGAGGCGGAGGTGGAGATCGTGGGGGTCCAGACCGCCGACTACAGCTCGACGGTGCTGGAGATCCAGCGCGGCAGCGGTGACTTCGCCGACACCTCACCGGGGGCCGTCGCGCAGATCCCGGGCGACATCGACGTGGTCGGGATGCGGCTGGCGTTCGGCTCGGAGCTGTACTTCTCGTTGATCACCACGACGCCCGACAGCGGGGTCGAGACCCTGGCGGACCTCGAGGGCGAGACCGTCGCCACGGCGTCAGCGACGTCCGTCTCGGGTACCCTCGTGCCGATGCTGATGCTGAGCCAGGCGGGCCTCGACACCGGCGGGGCCCCCGACGGCAACCCCAACGACTTCGACTGGCGGCCGTCGGACCACTTCACGGCGGCCCAGCAGGTGATGGAGAACCCGGACATCGCGGCCGCGGGCACCGGGGCGTTCTCCACGGCGGCCCACGTGCCCCCCGAGCAGTTCGAGGAGATGTCCCAGGACTTCGTCGACATCTCCGTCGAGTACGAGGACGCGGGTACGCGCGAGCCGCAACTCGACCTCCTCGCGGTCTCCGACCCGATCCCGCGGGCGCCCATCGTGGCCCGGGCGGACTGGGACGAGCCGATCCGCTACGAGCTGGAGGAGCTGATGCTGGAGGCCCCACCGGAGGTCTTCGAGCACGACCTCCACGAGCTCGCCGCGGACCTCGGCATGGACCCGGCGATCCTCGACAAGGACGAGGACGAGCTGACCGACGAGGAACAGGATGACCTGGAGTTCCTCGAGGACCACGAGCTGTGGTTCAACGGCATCGAGCCGGCCACCCACGAGGACTACGCGCCGATCGTCGACCTCCTCGAGGAGCTCGGCCTCGAGCCCGAGGAGCTCGACTAGGTCCCCGCGACCGCCGCGGACCACCAACGCGTCATAGACCACCAACGCGTCACACACCACCGACGAGTCACACACGACCAGCAACCAATCCCACCAGTATCCAATGAGCCACGTGGTAGTCGACGGACTCACCAAGCACTACGGCGACGTCGTCGCGCTGGAGGACGTCTCCTTCGAGGTCCCGGCGGGGGAGTTCGTCATCATCCTCGGGGTGTCGGGCTCCGGGAAGTCGACGCTCCTGCGCTGCATGTCGGCGCTGACGCCGCCGACCTCCGGCGAGGTGCGGATCGACGGGGAATCGATGCGCCGGCCCCGCCCGGAGGTCGCGATGATCTTCCAGCAACACAACATCATCGGCGACCTGTCGGCGTACTCGAACGCGCTGACCGGCGGGATGAACCGCAGCGGCTTCCTCGAGAGCTTCCTCCAGCTGCAGGACGACGACGAGAAGTACCGGGCGCTCGACGCGCTCGACACCGTCGGCCTGCTCGAGGAGGCCGAACAGAAGGCCCGCCGGATGAGCGGCGGCCAGCAACAGCGGGTCGGCATCGCGCGCGCGCTGGTCCAGCAGCCGGAGGTGCTGCTCGCCGACGAGCCGGTAGCCAGCCTCGACCCCGGGAGCGCCCAGGACGTCATGCGGTACCTCAAGGCCGCCACCGAGGAGCGCGACCTGACGACGTTCATCAGCCTCCACCAGGTCAACATCGCCCGCAAGTTCGGCGAGCGGTTCATCGGGCTCCAGAACGGCCGGAAGGTGTTCGACGGCTACCGCGACGAGCTCACTATCGACGCCGTCGACGAGATCTACGGCGACATCGACACCGAGGGGATGTTCGTCGGTGAGGAGACCGGCGCCGGAGAGGAGGAGGCAGAGACGGGGGCGGCACCGTGACCGAGCCGAACGGCGGCCACGACACGAACGGCGAGCGTTCGGCCGTCCCGGACGGCGGCCACGCGGTGGCCGAGGGCGCGGAGGCCACCGAGGTCGAGCGCGACGAGCGCCTCGTCGAGCAGTTCGAGAACATCAGGCGGACCCGCCGCCGCCGGGCGGTCGCCGGCGTGGCGATCCTCGCCTCGATCGTGTTCATCTTCGTCCAGGGGCTCAACGCGACCGACCTGCTGGACGAGGACTTCCAGTGGGAGTTCTTCCGCACGTCGCTGCGGAACTACTTCCCCACCACGTGGCACTTCGACCTGATCCCGTTCATCGACGTCGGTCGCTACTTCGCGTACATCCGCGACGAGAACCTCCTCTACGACCCCGAGATCGGTGGCCTGCTGTTCAGCTGGCCGCCCCAGCTCTACACGTTCTTCTTCCAGGAGCTCGGCATCTTCTCGATCTTCGGCGAGGCCGGTATCACCCTCGCGATGGGCGTCGTCGGGACGATCCTCGGGTTCCCGTTCGCGCTGCTGTTCGGCGTGCTGGGCTCCGAGCGCGTCACGCCGTTCCCGTTCAACTTCATCTTCCGCGGGACGATGTCGTTCATCCGGGCCATCCCGGCGCTCGTCTGGACGCTGATCTTCATCCCGCTCGCGGGGCTCGGGCCGGCGGCCGCGACCCTCGCGATCGCGTTCGACACCATCGGCAACCTGGGCCGCCTGTTCGTCGACGAGCTCGAGGAGATCGCCGACGGGCCGATCGAGGCGATGGAGACGACCGGCGCGAGCCGCCCGCAGACCATCGTCTTCGGCATGCTGAGCCAGGTGAAGTCGTCGTTCATCGCCTGGACGCTGTACATCCTCGAGATCAACGTCCGCATCGCGGTGACCGTCGGCGTCTACGGCGCGGGCGGGCTCGGTCAGGTGGTCGAGGTCCAGCAGGGGCTGCTCCGGTGGTCGAACGTGATGGCGACGCTCATCTGCATCTTCGTGCTGATCATCTCGGTCGAGCTGTTCAGCCAGCGCCTGCGCGCCCGGCTGCGCTCCGACGAGGAGAAGATGGGCTGGCGGGAGCTCATCCTCGGGTTCCCCCAGCGGTTCGGCGAGTCGATGTTGAAGTAGCTCCCCCACTTTCGTACCCACTTTTTCCACGCTCCGCGGGTTCGGCGCGTGAACGCGCCGAACACCGCTCATGCGCGGCGGCGGACGCCGCCGCGACGTCCGGCGACGGGTC
>SLIW01000155.1 GCA_007135435.1 Natronomonas sp. | reverse complement strand
TACTCCGCGGTGCCGACGACGCGTGAGCCGCGGATCTGCTCGTGGATCGGCACCGTCGCCTACCACGCCTCGCGCAGGACGCCCTCCAGTTCGTCGACCGTCGGGTCGAGCCCCGCTGGGCAGTTCTGCATGAAGCCGTCGGCGTGGACGTCCGCGGCGACGTCCGGGAGGTCGGATTCTGCCATGTCGTCGATCTCGCGGAGCCGCGTCGGCAGCCCGAGGGCGTCGCGGATCGCCACGACACCGTCGACGACCGCCTCGGCGGTATGGGGGGGCGACAGGCCGTCGGTGTCGACCCCCAGCCCCTCCGCCAGGAGGTCCCGGCGGCCGTCGACGCGGTCGAAGAGGTACCGCAGGGCGTGCGGGGCGATGATGCCGTGTGCGCCGCCCTGCTGGACGTCGTACCCCCGGGCGATGCCGTGGCCGAAGGCGTGGATCAGCGACAGTGTGACCCCGTCCGCCCGGGAGCACCCGTACTGGGCGAGGATAGTCCCGACCACTACGTCGTGCATCGTCTCGTCGTCGCGGCTCCCGTCGCCGAGCGCCGGGAGCCCGGACGAGAGCAGCCGCAGAGCACGGGTGGCCGTCCCGTCGGTGATCGGCATGGCATTCCTCGCGTAGAGCGTCTCGACGGCCTTGTCGAGGCCGTTCATCGCCGACACACAGAGCACGCTTGCCGGTGTGGTCCGGAACAGCGCGGGGTCGTAGAACAGCGTCGCGGGCATGAGCCGGTCGTCGTGGGCGCCGCCGCGGACGAGGCCATCGCGCCGGGAGGTGATCCCGGCGACCATCGAGAGGTCCGCGCCGGCGAGGGTCGTCGGCACCGCGAGGACGGACGGGAGGATAGTCCCCTCCTCCGGGAGGTGGATCGAGCCGGTCTCCTCGAACGTCGTCCGGACCTCGTCGTGCGAGCGATCCGACGCGGCGATGGCGGAGGCGATCTTTGCGACGTCCAGGCTGCTGCCGCCTCCGACGGCGACCAGCGCGTCGGCGTCCGCCGCGGCGAGGCGGTCGGCGGCCGCGAACGCGGTCTCGATCGACTTGTCGGGTGTCGTCTCGGCGAACGTCGCTACCAGGTGGTCGCCCAGTCCGTCCCGGACCGGTCCCATGACGGCCGCGGTGTCTCCCACCGTGCGGCCGGTGACGATCGCGGCGCGCTCGAGGTCGAGGGCGTCGAGCTCGTCGGTGAGGTCGGCCACGCACCCCTCACCGTAGCGGATGGTCCCCGGCCGGTACTCGAAGCGGAGCATATCCGACTAGTCGATTTCGATGTGTATTGGTATTGCCCCCGGAGCCCCGATGCCAGGCCGCACACCAGTGCACGGGGTATCCGTTCCCGGCACACTAAAGAGGAACGAACGGGAACCTCCCCTCGTAGGGCCTTTAGCTTAGTCAGGTTAAAGCGCCCGGCTCATAACCACGAGTAATATCGGGCGACGCGCCCGCGGGGTGAGACACCGGGTGATCGCCGGTTCAAATCCGGCAGGGCCCATCAGTAACCCGATCGATTCAGCGTCAGCGTTATCAGTTGCTACAAGGTCTCTATCTTCGATTAGGTGATCCAACGGAATTTCTGATCCTCATTCTCATCAGGAGTTCAATCTCGTGGCTGGTAACGGCGGGTCCGGTGCGCTATAGATGTGGTCCGGTATGAGGCCACGGCGACATTCTTCGAGGACTCAGCCGATGACAGCCCTGTCGAGGACTACGGTCATTTGGTATGCCGGTTCTTCACTCGGTGAGGTATGTATGTCGAAGTCGCTCGATATAGTGCTGATCCCAGCCTTTGGTGTCGACGTAGTACGTGAGCGCCGCAGTGACGTACTCGGGTCGGAGGGTTTCGTGATCGGCGAGGGCGCAGAGCAAGTGTGGCGTCGTGAACAGCGTGTTCCGGTCGTCCAGTGCCAGTGCGACCAAGAGGTAGTTGGTGCTGTTGAACTCGTCGGTGACGAACATGGCCGCGTCAAGGGCGTTGGCAAGCCAGATACTCTGAGATTCCCCCGTGTCGAGTCCGTATTCGATCGGTTCGTCGAGTTCGGCTTCCACATCGTGCCCCGTCAGATGATGAGAGGCCTGCAACACGAGATCCGCCGCTGCAGCCAGTAGATCGTCGTCGCCCGCCGCTTCACCGAGTTCCCCGAGAACACCCGTTGAAACGTGGACATCGTACGACGAAAGGACGGCCTTGAGCGGGTCGGCCCCACTGGGGGCCTTTTCGCGCTGATCGACAACAGGGGTCCCAAGATTCAGCAATACGTTCGTATCGACGACGATCGTCGGCTGTGTCCCCATCGCTACGACGGCGACCCGGCTTCATCACCAGCAGTACTCTCGTCTTCGTCCTCCGTCCACTCCAGAACGTTCCCGTCGTAGAATTCCTCATCAGTTGGAAGCGGACCGACCAACTGCGGTTCCGGCGGTTCGCGGTCGATGGACTCCTGGAGGAGCTTCATGCGAAGTGCTTCCTCGGTCCCGACGATGGCTTCCACGAGCTCGTAGTCGATCCGATCGTCGTAATACGCTTCAGCGAGCTGTCGTCGGAACCGATCGTCCGTGGTGAGGGACGCTATCTCCTCCTCCAGGGCATCGATGAGGAGTTGGGTGCGTGAGATGTTCAGCAGGTCGGCGATGGCGTCAGCTCGCTCGACCAGTGATTCCGGTGCGTTGAAGTCCACCCGGCTTTTCTCCTCGGCCATCTCGTTCATGTGTAAACCTTACACATAAATAAGACTGGCGATGCTCGATAACTCCAGTGGGTTTGGGTCTCCCTCGCGGAAGGAGGGTTTCAAGATCGTTTGATACTGCTCGTAACCCAGTAGCCCCAAACGGAAGGTGCGCTTCGGGGGTTCGCGATTTCTTCAAAATGAGTATAACAGATAGCTGACGGTCCGGAGGATTCAGGATTACCCGGCAGGGCCTGCTCCCGTCGGATGAACCGAACCGAACCGATTGCGTGCCGACCGTCACCCCGAAAGCTCAAGCCCTCATTTGAGTCTTCAGCAGTCCTATAGGACCGGGGCGTCGTCGATCCGATATGCTCTCGCGGAGACGGCTCCTCTCGCTCTCGCTCGCGGCCGGGGTGGGAGCCGGGTTGGCGGGGTGTGCCCACGACGAGTCCAACCGACCCGAGGTCACGGAGCGGGAACCCCATCCGGTGATCGGCCCACCCGAGGAGGCGACGACCGACGTGGAGGTGCGGACGCTCCGGGTCAGGGGCGAGGAGGCCGTCGTCTCCCTCGGACGTGAGGACGACGATTCGCGAGGACGTGGGCGCAACTGGCACTTCGTCATCGACGACGAGGACGCCGCGTCGCTTCGAATCGACGTGGCCGACGACGACCTCGCCGACGACGGAGACGCCGAAACGGACGTCGACGCGGTGCGGTCGTTCGTCGCGGCGACGGACTTCGAGGAGGCGTCGGTCGTCGTCCACGAGCGGTCGATCGGCGACTGCTACGAACGACACGTCGAGTACGTCGTCGTGGAGCCCGACCGGTACCGCGTCCAGTTCTGCCGGAGGTTGCGGGACGCGACGACGCACTGCTCTGCCGACCAGACAGTGATGGACGCGCTGTTCGTACGCGTCCCTCGGGCGTACGACACCCCGCCGTCGAGCAGGGGGAGCGGCGATCGCTCCAGGTGTCACAGCGACCACTGGCAATCCGGTAGTGCTGGGACGAACACGGACCCTGACGGAGACGAGGACGAGGATTGGGACGAGAACGAGGACGTGGGCGTGGACGCCGACGGAACCGAGAACGAGGACGGAGAACCCGGGGAGGGCGACGCATGACCGGGTCGACGCGTCGCGACGTCCTCGCCGCGGTCGGGGTCGCCCTCGGCGGCGGACTGGCGGGCTGCAATCGGCTCAGGGAGGGGGACGACACCAGGCCGCGCTTCGACCCCTCGGAGATGGAGGCGATCCTCACCGCCGATCCGCCGGAGGTCGAACGCCCCGCCCCGGTACAACCACCGGGGTCCGCCATCGACGCCGGACTCGAACGCGTCGACGAACTCCTCGGGGCCGTCCCGTCGTCCATCTCGGTGGAGCAGGTCCCGAACGGCGTCGTCCGCGAGGAGATCGAGGATCGTCGCGAGCGGGGCGAGGCCGAACGCGCCGCGGTGGAGACCGCTCCCGATCGGTTCCGTGGGACGTTACAGCTCCGGGACGCCCGCGGTGCGTCGAGGGAGGCAGCCGTCACGTACGCCGCCGTGGGCGAGGACCTGGCCGCGGACGTCGAGGCCGAACGGGGCCGACTCAGGATGCGCGTCGGGGAGGAACTCGCCGGTGTCGAGTACGTCGGCGACGACGTCTTTCGGACGCTGCTCCTGGCGGCACGGCAGGAGGAGCTGCTCCTCGGGACGCAACGGCGGCTCCGTCGCGGGCTCCGGCCCGCCGAGCCCGACGTTCTGGAGGTGGGCGACCTCGCCGGCGACGTCGAGTACACCGACGCGACGATCGACGCCGTCCACGCCCTCGCGGAGCGGCACGCCGAGACGGTAGGGGCGGGGAGCGACTTCCGGATCGCGTTCGAGACCGCTCTGGAGCGGTCCACGATGACGCTGGACCTGGCGGACGTCCCATCGACCGACACGACCCCGGAGGACCTCGTCGGTGCGGCGGCCGACCGGATGTCCGTGGAACACGTCGTGGCCCACGCCCTCCGGGCGGTGAACCGGCACTCCGAGTCGATCGGGCCGCTGTTCGAGGCCGACCGGCTCGCGGCCGGC
>SLIW01000454.1 GCA_007135435.1 Natronomonas sp. | reverse complement strand
TGTTGCTCCGCGAGGGCTCCAGCGTCCAGGAGATCCGGGTCGTCACGACCGCCGGCGACCGCGAGGGGGGCGAGTACGTCGCGGCGGACCTCGACGACGCCCTCGCCGCGGCCGGGCTGGACGGTTCATCGTAGTGCTCGGCCGGGACGTCGAACGTCCGTCCCTGGCAACGATCCAGGCCAATGAATGGCAATTAGTGGCGACGAGTACCAATAATTGGTATCGGGAGGTAATCTACGGCACAGTGCTCGGTGGCGGTCCGCTCCTCACTCCGCCGGATCGCGTGGTGTACGGGGCCCGCCCGCGCTCTGGACGCGCCAGCCGCCGTCGATCCCGCAGGCCTCGCGGACCTCGTAGTCGACCGCGGTGTCCTCGTCGACCCGGGTGCCTCCCTCCACGGCCTCGACCCGTAGCGGGACGTCCAGCGTGTTCCCACAGCAGCCGACGCCGACGAACTCCTCGAAGGTCTCGCCCGGCTCCACCGAGCCACGGGTCTTCCGGATGTAGGCGCGGAACGACGGCTTCTCCACCTGGTATCGGCCCCACGTGCTCAGGTCCGCGGGGTACGACAGCACGATCCGGTCGGCAGTCGCTCCCGCCTCCGCGGGGTCCACGTCGGGTTTCGTCGCCATGGTCCCACTCGGGGCGGGAGCCGCAAAGACGTGTCGCCCGGACGGGGACGTCAGAATACCTCGATGAACGTCGTGGCCGTGAAGCCCGTGGCGATCCGGACGACCCGAGAAAAGGACGGTGCTGGAGGGGACGCGCCGAAGGCTCCCTAGGCGAGCCGCTCGGCGATCTCCCTGAACTCGCCTTCGCTGAACGCCCGGAGCGTCTCGGTCTGGGCGTTCCCTCCCTTCCCGATCCGCAGCGCGTACTCCGCGGCGGTCTCGTCGTCCGGGAACTCGACGATGGCGACGCCGTCGAACCGGCCGAAGGTCAGGTAGAAGTCCTGGAACTCGCCTCCCAGTTCCTCCGCCAGCGCCTTCGACGCCTCGATCCGGTTCGGACTGGACTCGACTGTGGCGATCCCCTGTTCCGTGTAGTTCAGCAGGGTGAGATACGTTGGCATCGGTGGTCACCTCTGGACGGTCGCGAGTGCGCCCACGACGGAACGGACGGTCGGCACCGCTCGGACCCACGGAAGGCGCACCGTGGACCTTCACCGGCGAGGGTCAAATAACTACACCTGCGTGACGCGGCCGGACCACCGACGTTTGCGATCTACGTCCCGACGTTCGATGGTCGAACCGGCCTGGCGTTCGAGCGATAGATCGGGGCCCGGTAGGGTCATCGTCCGTCCGGAGCGGACGCCGAGTCCGAAGCGGACGCCGAGTTCGAAGTGGACGCCGAGTCTGAAGCGGACTCCAAGACCCGGGGGACTCCACGTATGGAGCGGACTCCGAGACCCGGACGACCCCATGTAAGGGGCGGACTCCGGATCCCGGGGGACGTCTTCGTGTCCGGTGAGGGTCTCCCCGATCCGGCGCGGCACTCCCCGACATCGGCCGACCTCCACGGCTTCCGCGACCGGTGAGGCCGGCGCAAAACGTGGGGTTTATCCGTCCCCTTGGGGGAGTATACAGTACTATGGCCAGGAAGGGCACGACCGGGAGCGCCGGGCGCTTCGGCGCGCGGTACGGCCGGGTCGCACGTCGCCGCGTCGCCGAGATCGAGGCGGGGATGGAACACGCCACGGTGGACGGCGACAGCGTCACGCGGGTCGGCCCGGGGATCTGGGTCAACGAGGAGACCGGCGAGACCTTCACCGGCGGCGCCTACCGTCCGCAGACCCCCGCCGGCGGGACCGTCGCCCGGTCGATCCGCGCCGCGCTCGGCGACGACGAGGACGAGGACCGAGCATGAGCTACAAGTGCTCCCGCTGCAAGCGGGACGTCGAGCTCGACGAGTACGGCGGCGTGCGGTGTCCCTACTGCGGGCACCGCGTCCTGCTGAAGGAGCGGAGCCGCGACGTCAAGGAGATCGAGGTCGAGTAGCCCCGGGGCACCGACGGACCAGGAGTCATCGCGAGGAACCGTGGGCGACCCACCCCGGGACGACGTCGGTACCCATACGGCGGAACTGCGTTTCTCCTACGAGAGCTCCGCGGAGGCGAGGCTCGTCGCGGACGCGGTATCGCGCGAGGTCGGCGAGATCGAGGGCGACCGCTCACGGGCCGGCCTCACGCGGGAGGCCCGGACCGTCACCGTGACGATCGACGCCGACGACCTCGTGGCCCTCCGTGCGGGGATCAACACCTGGGGGACGCTCCTGGAGGTCGCCGAGCGCGCGATCGCCGTCGCCGATTCCTCCGGGGAGGAAAGGTAGGGGGCCGTCGGTCGAGTCGCGATGATGAGACGCGGAGCCTGCGAAGTGGTACATTGGTGAGCCGGGGCGCCGGTGCCCGACGCGATTGTGGCCCGATTGCCACGCCCGTCACCGGTAGCCCCCGCGTGCCGGGTCGAGCGTCGCACCGTTTGCCGACTACTTATTACGGGTGACGACATACGGTTGCCAGCCACCGTATGAGTGTCCCCGGCTCCTCCCTGCCCGCCAGGCTGCGACGGGGGATCGCAGCCCGGGTCCGGATCGACACGCGATCGCTCGCCGTCTTCCGGGTCTTCGTCGGCCTGCTCGTCATCGCCGACGTCCTGCTCCGGTCGCGGAACTTCGGCTTCCTCTACAGCGAGTCCGGCGTCGTCCCACAGGCCCTCGCGGAGGCGCGGACGCCGGAGCACGCCGTCTCGGTGTACTTCTTCACCCAGGACGCCACGGTCATCGCCGCGCTGTTCGCCCTGCAGGCGCTCGTCGCCGTCGTCCTGATCGTCGGCTACCGGACCCGCATCGCGTTGCTGCTCACGTTCCTCGGCGTCGTCTCCCTGGACTTCCACAACCCGTTCGTGCTGAGCTACGCGGACACGCTCTTCCGTCTCGTGCTGTTCTGGGCGCTGTTCCTCCCGCTCGGCGAGCGGTGGTCGATCGACGCCATCCACGCCGACGGCCCGCGCCGCGAGTCCATCGCGAGCCTCGCCACCGCTGCCATCCTCTTCCAGGTGGTGGTCATGTACGTCGTCAACGGCTACCACAAGACCCTCGAGACGCTGTGGACCAGCGGCCACGCCACCCCGCTCATCTTCGGACTCGACGACATGACCTTCCTGCTGGCGGGCGTCCTCCGGCAGTTCCCGACGGCGCTCCAGTACGGAGGGCTGCTGTGGTTCTACCTGCTGGTGTGCGGGTGGCTCCTCCTGGTGCTCCACGGCAGGCTGCGGCTGCCCCTCGTGGCGCTGTTGATGGGCGGGCACGCCTCCTTCGCGCTGACGGTGCGGATCGGCGCGTTCGCCTACGTCGCCCTCGCCGCCCTCGTCCTGTTCGTCCAGGAGCCGTTCTGGCGCGACGCGACGGCCGTGCTCCGCCACCTCGACGTCTACGACCCGTACGTGTCGGGCGTCCGCGGGAGGCTCGAGCGGGCGGGCGAACGGCTCGCCGGGGTACTGCCCGCGGTGCAGATCGACGGGACCTACGAGGTCCACGTGGACGGCGAGCCCTACCGCCGGTTCCACGCGGACGTGGTGACGGCGACGATCTACCTGACCGTGCTCTTCTCCGCGATCCTCTTCGTCTTCGTCTTCCCGGGCGTCGAGGGGCTGGCGTACGTCGACGGCGTCGAGGAGACCGTCGGCGAGGTGCCGGACCCCTACGACCACGTCTACGATCCGTTCCCCAACGTCGGGGTGAGCCAGCCCACCTGGACCGTCTTCGCGCCCACCCCACGCACCACCGACCGGTACTACGTCTTCCCGGCGCGAACCGCCGACGGCGAGTACCTCGACGTCTACAACGACGGCCGGGAGCTCACCTACGATCGGCCCCACGAGATGGGAGGGCTCCACAACCAGTACGGGAGCTACCGGGAGCGGTTCTACATGAACACCATCCGACGCGACGGGGAGGTCGGCGGGGCGCCACCGCAGCTCGCCGAGTACCTGTGCGAGACGTACGAGGAGGAACACGGGATCGAGCTCACCCACATCAACATGTACGCGATCTCCGAACCGATCGACGACTGGGACGCGATCGACGACCCGGAGAACCGCGAGCGACGATCGAGCGCGATCTACGCCCACGGCTGCGGCGACCACCGACCCGAGGAGTTCCACCCGCCGGACTTCTAGTGCGCACCCCCCGGGGAACGTTCTTCGGCGGGGCAGAGATGATCATCCCGTCGTCGTGACCCCCGTCGTCGTCATCTCCGTGGGACGGATAGCCCCAGCGGGGCGGTTCCAGAGGTGCACGTGGGCCCCACCGCCCGACTCGATCCCGGTCCCCCGCGAGGCGTCGGGATGGAATGTGGGGGTTTTTCCGTCGTGAAGGCGAGTGGACGGATATGCAAGGCAACCTACCGCCGGAGGCCCAGGAGAAGATCGAGGAGCTCCAGGACCTCCAGGAGACCGCCCAGCAGGTCGCCCAGCAGAAACAGCAGGCCGAGACGCAGCTCCAGGAGGCGAAGACCGCCCTGGACGCCCTCGAGGACGTAGAGGACGACGCGACGATGTACCGGGAGGTCGGCGAGCTGCTCATCGAGACCGACTACGACGACGCCCAGGAGAGCCTCGAGGACAAGGTCGACAGCCTCGAGGTCCGCGTCCAGACCCTCGAGAAGCAGGAGGACCGCGTCCAGGAGCAGTTCGAGAAGCTCCAGGAGGCGCTCCAGCAGATGCTGCAGGGCGCGGGCGGCCCCGGCG
>SLIW01000554.1 GCA_007135435.1 Natronomonas sp. | reverse complement strand
TGTATCTGGTAACTGCTAATAATGTGGACTGGGTTGCCGTCGGCTCGGCATCTCGGTCGTTCACGTGGGATCGGGCGCGTATCCGGAGCGGAGCTGTGCGTATAACCGCAAACCTGAGCTGTGCGTGTTACCGCAATCTTTCCCCACTGCAACCGCTGCCCCTTTATTCGTGAGGAGGGCGTGCGAACGTGGACTTTGTTCAGCTCTGGCGGATCGATCCCGTAGGCGGCTGGACGGCGACGTGATCGACCGGATAGGCTACGCCCTCGCCGACGAGGGTGTCCTCTGGGTGACGCTGGGTGTGAAGCACCTGGGGCGACGACGGGCGGACTCCGCCAGGGGATCTCGCGTCGTCGGCACCTCCACTGGATTCCACGTCGTCGGCACCTCCACTGGATTCCACGTCGTCGGCACGGTCACCGGGAACGGTTCAGTCCTCGCGGGTGGACCGTTCGTCGAGCATCCGCTGGACGGCACCCCGGTCGATCGTCCCGGAGGCGGTCCGGGGGAGCTCGTCGGCGAAGGCGACCGTCCGGGGCCGCTTGAAGTCGGCGAGTCGGTCGGCACAGTGGGCGCGGAGGTCGTCCCCGGTGACCGGAGCGGGCCGCCCGTTCCGATCGGGGACGGGCACGACCAGCGCGGCCACCCGCTCGCCCCACTCGGGGTCGGGCACCCCGACGACCGCGCAGTCGTCGACGGCCGGGTGGGTTCGGAGCGCGGCGGCGACCTCTGCGGGTGCGACGTTCTCGCCACCGGTCCGGACGGTATCGTCGACGCGGCCCTCCACGTACACCCGCCCGTCGTCGTCCCGGTACCCGCGGTCGCCGGTGCGGAGCCCGTCGTTGCAGAACGACTCCCCGGTCGTCCCCTCGCCGAGGTACCCCGGCGTCACCATCGGTCCGGCGACCACGAGCTCGCCTGTCTCGCCGGGCGCACACCGGGCGCCAGCCTCGGTCCGGACGGTCACGTCGGCGAACATGAGGGGGTGGCCGACCGACGAGGGGTGCTCGTGGGCCTCCTCGGGGCGGGCGGTGGCTACCTGCGAGGCGGTCTCCGTCATCCCGTACGTCGGCGCGACGGGGACGCTCACTTCCTGGGCCCGCTCGAGGAGTGACGGCGAGCACGGCGCCCCGCCGAGGAGGACGAACCGGAGCCCGGAGAGGACACCAGCTCCGGACCCCGCTCGCTGGTCGTTCGAGCGGGCTGCGGGGTCGTCGTCGTCAGCCTCGTTCGCCTCCACGTCACCGGCGCCCGCGTACTCGTCGGCGTCGAGAAGCCGTTCGAGCATCGTCGGGACGAGCGAGACGGCGGTGGCGTCCGCCTCGTCGAGAGCCGCCAGGGTCGCCCGCGGGTCGAATCCGTCCTCGGGTCGTCGTTCGACGGACAGCCGCGTGCCGTAGAGGACCGACCGGTAGACCGGCGCCAGCCCGCCCATGTGGTACATCGGCAGGGGGACGTGCCAGCAGTCGTCCGGGCGGAGGCCGAGCCGGAACGCGGAGGCGGTCGCGCTCGCGAGGACGTTGCCCAGCGTGAGCACGACCGGCTTCGGCTCGCCGGTGCTCCCGGAGGTGAACAGGACGAGCATCGGATCGTCGATCTCCCACTCCGGGAGGTCGAACGGCTCCGGCCGGACGTCGTCAAGCTTGCCGGCGGACTCGACGGGGTCGTCGAGCGTCTGGACCCCCGTCTGGACTACCGTCCGATCCCCGTCGAGGGCCTCGACGACGGTCGGCTCGGTCCGCGCCTCGCAGAGCACCGCCGCGGGTTCGACCTTCGCGAGTCGGTCGGCCAGTGAGGCGGCCGGCAGCCGGGCGTCGAGCGGGACGAGGACCGCGCCGAGTCGCTGGGCTGCGTGGGCCACCTCGACGAACTCGGCCCGGGTCCCAGCGCACACCGCGAGGGGGTCGTCGACGCCGACGCCGCTGGCGGCGAGGCGACCCGCGAGCTCCTCGACCCGCTCGTCCAGCGCGGCGTAGGAGCTCGGGGTCATCACGTCGCCGGCGGCGACGAGGGCCGTCCTCGTCGGCGTCGCGGCGGCCCGGATGGCCAGCCAGTCGCGCATGCTCTGCGGGGCCTATCACGAGGGGGGCATATTGCCTTTTCCGTGCGGGACGCGAGCGGCGCCGTCGACGACGGGCGCCGGGTCCGCACAGAGGTCGGCCTCGAGGCGGTCGGCGGTCGCCAGCCCGCACGCCAGGTCGAGGTCGAGGGACGCGGCCAGGTGCACCGCGCCGGCGCGGGCGACGGCGCCGTCGACGGTGGTCGTGACGACCGGGTCGACGCCCGCTTCGCGGGCCCGAATAGCGACCTCCCGCGCGACGTCGACGCCACCCAGCGCCATGGGCTTGCAGACGATGACGTCGGCGGCGCCAGCGTCGAGGAGGGCGTCGACGCCAAGTTCGATCACCCCCTCGTCGACGGCGATCGCCGTCCCGGTCCGCCCGCACAACGCCGCGTGGCCGTCGAGGTCGACCGCCGGGAGGGGCTGTTCGACGTACGCCACGTCGAGGTCGGCGAGCGCATCCAGGGCCCGTGCGGCGGTCTCGCGGTCCCAGGCGCCGTTGGCGTCCGCCCGCAGTTCGACCGCCGGCGCTCGCTCCCGGACCGCGCGGAGCCGCGCCAGGTCGTCCGGGAGCGGTCGGGCGCCGACCTTGACCTTCACGGCGGGGAAGCCCTCGTCGACCGCTGCGGCGACGGCCGTGGCCGTCTCCTCCGGCGAGCCGTCGCCGACGGTCGCGTTCACGGCGACGGACTCGACGTGTCTATCCCCTCCGAGGTGGCGGTAGAGCGGCTCCCCGGCCTCGCGGGCCCTGGCGTCGAGCACCGCCAGCGAGACGCCGTGGCGCGCCGCGGGACGTCGGGCCACCGATCCCCCCTTCCCGTCGTGTTTGTCCTGGCCGCGAGGGTCTAGCTGTCCGAGGTCGGCCACGTCGAGGGCGTCGTCGAGGGCGTCGTCGAGGGTCACGTCGAGGGCATCCTCTAGGTCGTCGTCGAGGGCCACGTCGAGGGCGTCCTCGAGGTCGTCGTCGAGGCTGTCGTCGGGGGTCACGTCGAGGGCATCCTCGGGGTCGACGACGGAACGGAGCGCCGACTCGCACTCCGCGAGTGACTCGGTCCACCCCGGGAGCGGCGTCGATTCGCCGACACCGAGGATGTGGCCCGCAGACGCACGGTCACCGTCGCCATCGGTGCACCCCTCGCCGTCACCATCGTCAGCGCGGAGGCGCACGAGGAATCCCTCGCGGGTGTCGATCGTCCCGGTCGCCGTCTCCAGCGGACTGGAGAGCGGGAGCGAGAACCGCTCGAGCTCGACGTGCAGGTTTCCTGGTAGCGTCATAGCAGTCCTGGGCCGGCGAGGCCGACCGCGAACAGCGTCGAGTGGGCGAACAGGAGCTTGCCGGTGCGCTCGAGCGCGGGGTTGAGCGCGTCGCCGTCGGTCCGCGTCCAGACGGTGCGACCGACCGAGCCCGCCAGCGGGAGCGTCGCCAGCGGGAGGAGGACGACCGGCGAGTAGCCGGCCAGCCAGAACCCCACGGGGACGACGTAGGCGAGGCCGACGAGAGCGGTCCACTCCAGGCGGCTGACGCGGTAGCCGAGAACGACGGCGAGGGTCCGCTTCCCGGCGGCCGCGTCGGTCTCGCGGTCCCGGACGTTGTTGACCACGAGGATGGCGGTCGCGAGGCCGGCCGCAGGGAGGCCCGCGGCGACGGCAGCGCCGGTGACGGTCCCCGGTGGGATGCCCAGCGGCAGCGGGTCCGCGAGGTGGACGACCGCCTGGACGTAGTACGTGCCGGCCACGGCGACGAGGCCGAAGAAGACGAACACGAAGAGGTCGCCCAGCCCCCGGTAGCCGTACGGGAGCGGCCCGCCGGTGTAGGTGACGCCGGCGACGACCGACGCCAGCCCGACGATCACGATCGGCAGGCCGCCCAGGTAGACGAGGTAGCAGCCGACCAGGATCGCCAGTCCGTAGGTGACCGCGGCGGCGCGCCTGACCGCCACCGGCTCGAGGATGCCGGCGGCGGTCACGCGGGTGAACCCCTCGCGGTCCGCGGGGTCCGTCCCGCGGACGGCGTCGGAGTAGTCGTTGGCGAGGTTGGTGCCGACCTGCAGCAGGAGCGCCCCGGCGAGGGCGAAGACCGCGGCCAGGGGCGCGAAGACCGAGTCGTGGATCGCGAGCCCGGTGCCGACCACGACCGGGGAGGCGCCCGCGGGGAGCGTCTGCGGCCGCGCCGCCATCAGCCACGCTCGTGAGCGAGAGACGGCCCCGGGGTTCGGCTCGCCAGATGGCCCATCCGCTGCCTCGCTCGCCTCCTCCGGGGCGTCCCGAGAGGTCCCCGTCTCGGTCGTCATCGTGGGCACTCGGGCCGGCCCGCCCATAAGCCCGGGTGGTCCGCGACGACTCCGGCCGCGACGACTCCGGCCGCGACGACTCCGGCCGCGACGCTTTAGCGGTTGGCCGTGCTACTGTCTCTCGTGTTCGAGAACCGAACGAGCGCCGGCGATCGGCTCGCGGCCGACCTGGAGGCCCGGGGCGTCGAGGCCGACCTGGTGCTCGCGGTCCCCCGCGGTGGCCTCCCGCTGGGACGGGCCGTCGCCGACCGACTGGGGGCGCCGCTGGACATCGTCGCCGCGAAGAAGCTCGGCGCCCCGAACAACCCCGAACTGGCCATCGGCGCCGCCGCGGCCGACGGGAGCGTCTACTGCAACGACGACATCGTCTCGCGTCTGGGCATCCCCGAGGCGTACGTCGCCGAGGAACGACGGCGCGCCGCCGCG
>SLIW01000567.1 GCA_007135435.1 Natronomonas sp. | reverse complement strand
CGACATGTCCTTGTCGATGTAGGTGTCGGTCTGCTCGACGTAGGCCTCCGGCTGGTAGTAGTCGTAGTAGGAGACGAAGTACTCGACGGCGTTGTCCGGGAAGAGGTTCCGGAACTCCTCGTAGAGCTGGGCGGCGAGGGTCTTGTTGTGCGCCAGGACGAGGGTGGGCTGCTGCAGCGCCTCGACGACCCACGAGACGGTGTTGGTCTTGCCGGAGCCCGTCACCCCCAGGAGGGTCTGCCTGTCGGCGCCCCGCTCGTAGCCCTCCGCGAGCTGACGGATGGCCTCCGGCTGGTCGCCGGCGGGCTCGAACGGGGCGTCGACCGCGAACGGCCGCTCGAGGTCCGGACGGTCGGGCTGGAGGGGACCGGTGTCGCTCATCGTCCGGAGGTGGTGGTCGAGACACTTGAGGCGCTCGCTCGACGGCGGGGAGGCCCCGCGCAAGTGGGTCTTCTCCACCGGCTCGTTAGTGGGTCTTCCCCACCGGCTCGCTAGTGGGTCTCCCCCACCGGTTCGGCGGCCGGCGAGCGGCGGGTCGCCACGTCGCTCGATCCCTGTGGCACCTCCGAGCGTTCGTAGCGGTCCCCGAAGGCGATCCCCGGCAGCGAACGCACCGCGCTCAGGAAGAACCGGGGGTCGTCCAGCCTGATGAAGTCGAACCGGGGGTCGCGCAGACAGGACGTCACGACGTCGACGAACGTCCGGCTCAGGGACGGGGGCTCCTCGAAGGGGCAGTCGTCGTACCGGATGCTCAGGAGGTGCTTGAGTTCACCGTACGAGACGTGGGACCTGATCCCGGTCTCGTAGCGGTCGTCGATGAGCTCGGGTGACCCCCGGGCGGCGAGCCAGTAGTGGTACGGGAAGTCGACGCCGACGCGGACCGCCTCGGGGAGCGACTGCCAGACCCGGGGGTTGTTCTCCAGGAACTTCCACTCGCCCGTCCGGGCGTCCTTGACGTACTCGATGCAGGCGTACCCGTCCCAGTCCATCTGGCTGAGGAGTCGGTAGGCGGACTCCTCCACCTCCTCGGCGTACGCGGAGGCGCGGTAGATCCCGGCCCCGCCGACCCACGACCTGGTGCGGAGCTGCTTGTGCTGGTAGGTCGACTGTGGCTCGCCGTCCTCCCACAGGGCCGTATAGAGGTGCTTGTCGGCCATGGAGACGTACTCCTGGACGATCGGGTCGTGATCCATCCGCTCCCGGAGGGCGTCCTCGTCCGGCGATTCGCCCGCCGGGAAGAAGAGCACGTCGTGGACCTCCCTCGCCGTAGCCGGCGAGTAGTGGTCGACGTACTCGCTCGTGAGGATGTTGTACCGGGCCTTGACGACGACGTCGCGGTCCCAGGCGTCGTACTCCGAGAGCGACCACGTCTTCGCGCGCGGCACGGCCGCCGCCTCGGCCTCCCTCGCGAGGTTGTGCCGATCGTGGGAGCGCCGGAGCGTGGCGAGGTCGGGCGAGACGAGCGAGACGTGCTGGTCGAACTCCTCGCGGTACTTCGCGAAGAGGTAGACGTCGCACTCGCGGACGGGGACGATGGTCTCGACGTCCGATCGAGCGGCGAGGTCCAGGAGGGCGTCCCGGTAGGCGAGGAGGTCTTCCCGGAAGGGCGGGAGCAGCGCGCGCTCGGCGCAGTACCGCGAGTCGAAGTGCGGGACGTCCGGCGACTCGGCGGCGACGATCGTGTGGATCCCTCGCTGGTTGAGCGAGCGGATACACCCGTAGCTCTTCATCTCGGGGCCGGTCGGGATGAGCACCGATTCCCGGGTGGCGGGAACGAAGTCGTTGGATGGAGCGAGGCGATCGGGGGATACAGCGTGATCATTCATGACGCTCCCCTCCGGTCGGACACCGACCGGTAGACCGCCTCGATCCGGTCGAGCTGGGTCTCCAGTCCGAGGTCCGAGATGGCCGAACGCCCGTCCGATCGCCCGTCGGCCCGGAGGGCCGCCAGGAGGGCCTCGGCGAGCCCGTCGTCGTCGCTGGCGACCGTCGAGTGGGCGACACCCTCCAGCCGACGTCCGACGTCACCGACGTCGGTCGCGACGACCGGGAGGTTGCACGCCATCGCTTCCTTCACCGTGTTCGGCGATCCCTCCCGCTTCGAGGTGAGGAGCAGCGCGTCCGCGGCGTTCATGTACCACGGCACTCGATCGTGGGGGACGTCCGTCATGGTCTGCAGTTCGACGGGGCGTTCGAGGGACTCCCGCGCGAGTTCCACGACGCGTTTCGCCCGAGGGAAATCCTTCACCGGTCGCGAGGGGCCGTACGGGAACAGCACCTGGTGGGCGTCGTCCGCCCAGCCGAGCTCCTCGCGGGCCGCCGACCGCGGCATCGGGCGGAAGCGCTCGAGGTCGATACCGTGGGGGATCACGTGGCAGTCCCGTCCCAGGTGGGCGGCCATCTCGTCGGACATCACGACGACGGCGTCGGCGAACCGCGAGCAGAGTCGACTGAGCCCGGTGAGCCACGCCCGATCGCCCATCAGGTCGCTCCCCCACAGCGAGACCACGCTGGGGTGGAACGGCTGGAGGACCGCCGGAGGGGCCGTCAACCCGTAGTTGGCGTGGACGACGTCGTACCCGTCGGCGGCCGCGGCGATGGATCGGAGGTAGTGTCTGACGTACGCCGAGTGGGGCCGACCTCCCGCTCCCACCCCGTGCCGGAAGTGCGTGACCGGGACGGCGACGGTGTCGACGGTGTGCCCGCGATCACGGAGTCCCGAGACCTGTTGCCGGTAGAACTTCGAGTGCTCGTTCGTCACGAGGCTGAGCAACCGCATCGCTCGAGGGTGCCGGTCGGAACGGCCGGTGAGACGGCGCCCCACGCCGAAGGATACGAGAGACATCTAATCGACCATGGCCACAAAATAATATTGTTACTAGTTTCCTACTTGCTTGCTTCGCTCCGACGCCTCCGTGCTCCATCCCAACACATCGACCCGCCCCGTACAGACATACCGATCCGCTCTACCCCAGGTGGTCCCCGCTGAACACCCCGCCGTCGGGCGTTCGTTCGTCGGGGGGTCGGAGTACCTGTCGTATAACGTGTTCGGGCAATCCGGCCCCCGACGTGACACGGGTCTCGACGGACCGGGCGACGGCGAGTCGGGCGACGGTGGACCGGGTGAAGGCGATTCGGACGACAGCGATCTAGACGACGGTGGACCGGGCGAAGGCGATCCAGGCGACGGCCATCTCCACGCCCACGCCATGGTGAACGAGGTCAGTCCGCCGCGCACTTCGGGGCGTCCGCCGGTTGCGCCTCACGAGGCGTCCGTGGCCCGGACCGTCCGGCGGTGGAGCCACATCGCCGCGAGCAGCGACAGGAAGGCGATGGCGGTCGCGATCCCGAAGGCGACCTGGTAGCCGAACTCGCTGTAGACGCGGACGCCGCCCACGGTCTCGCCGGTCCAGTATGCGTCGAGCGCGTAGCCCATCAGCGTCGGGAGGACAGCCGCGCCGCTGAACGCCATCATGTTGATGGTCCCGGTCGAGACGCCCGACGCGGTGGCGTCGTGGCGCTCCTTGACGACGGCGTAGGTGAGCACGAACGTCCCGGTGAGCACGCCGGACGCGAGGAAGACGACCGCGACGACGAACAGCGGCGGGACGCCCGTGGCCGCCAGGGCCCCGAACGCCACCGTGTAGACGGCCATCCCCCAGACGACGAGGCGGGTGCGACTGGCGGTCATGGCCGCGTCGGCGCCCGATCGTTCACCGCCTGCCGATCCGATGCCACGGGTCGTGGCGGTCGATCCCTCCGACCGGCCGCCTGACCGGCGATCCGACCGGCGCTCCGACCGACGATCTGACCGACGCACCGACCGACGGGCGGCCAGCCGGTCCGAGACGAACCCGGTGGCGGGCGGACCGACCAGGAGCCCGACGCTGGCGAGCAGGGTGTACGTCGAGGCGACGGTGACCGACAGCCCGTAGCTCTCGACCAGGTAGGGGATGCCCCACAGGCCGATGACGGTCAGGTTGACGCCCGTCCCGGCGAAGAGGACGGCCCCGCAGAGCCACGTCTCGAGCTCGCCCAGCACCCGGCGGGCGTTCGAGAGCACCCCCCGGAGCGAAGGCGACCCGGGCGTGTCGACGTCCGCGATCGGATCGAAGCCCGCCGCCGACGGCGAGTCGCGGGCGACGATGTAGGCGCCGACCGCCAGGGCGACCCCGACGAGCGACAGGGCCGCGACCGTCTCGCGCCAGCCGGCGACCGCGACCGCGACCGCCAGCGGCGTGGTCGCGAGGATGCCGCCGACGCCGGCGACGGCGATGGTGATGCCGTTCATCCGGGCGAACTCGGTGGGGCGGAACCAGTTGGCGGAGAAGCGCAGGATGGCGACGAAGAGGACGCTCCCGCCGAGGCCGACCAGCGCCCGGCCGACGAAGGCGAGGGCGTACGAGTCGGCGGCGGCGAAGGCGAGGCCGCCGAGGCTCATCACCAGCGCGCCGGCCGTCACCGTCCGCCGCGATCCGAGCCGGTCGGCGAGCACGCCCGCGGGGAGCTGCATGGCGGCGTAGACGTAGAAGAACGAGGCGTGGAGGGTGCCGAGCTGCGTCCCCGTCACCGAGAACGCCCGGGTCAGCTCGTCGGCGAGGACCGCCGTCGACAGCCGGTAGATCGAGACCAGCCCGTAGGTCGCCGCCAGCGCGGCGAAGGCCAGCCAGCGGCGCTGCTCGGGGTCCGTCCACAGCCGACGGAGTCGGTCGCCGCTCACTCTAGCCCGTCCCACGGGTCGCGGCAAAGGCGTGTCGAACCCCGTCGTGAGCACTCCGGGCGGTGGCGG
>SLIW01000028.1 GCA_007135435.1 Natronomonas sp. | reverse complement strand
CAGGCGATGTGGATGACGGTCGGTGTGCAGCCGCCCATTGCATATCGTTGCCGATGGACGGCTCTGTGTCCGACGCACCCGCCACCGTCGAAGACGATTACGCCCGGTGGACGACCGCCAGTGCGGCGAGCAGGACCCCGGCGACGAGTTCGGCGGTCTTCGAGACCAGGGCGAACGCGTCGTCGCGAACGTGGGACAGGAAGCTCGCTATCGCGGAGTCGCCGTCGTCGTGGCCGTTGTGGTCGTGGCCATGGTCGTCGCCGTCGTCATGGCCGTTGTGGTCGTGGCTGTCGTGGCCGTTGTGGTCGTGGCTGTCGTGCCCACTGTGGTCGTGCTCGAGACCGACGGCGTCCAGCGGGAGGGACGCCTCAGCGTAGCCGAACACGTGCCAGTCGGCGTAGGCGAGGAGGTAGAGGAACATCAGCCCGGCGCCGAACGCGTACGCCGGTCGAGGCCTGATCCGCCGGGTGAGGTACGCCCCGACGAGGCCGAACGCCAGGACCGTCGCGACGAGGTACAGGACGCCCAGGGTCGCCTGCCCCCCGCCGACGAGTTCGCGGACCCCGATCACGAGGTGGACCAGCCCCGAGACGACGACGAGCCCACCGGCGAGATAGACGATCCAGTGGCCGTCGAGGCGGTTCGGAATTGCCGTGTCGGACATACCGTCCCAGACGGGACCTCGGCTGAAGGCGATTCTGGGTCGTTCGTCGAATGGACCAGCGTCGTCGAATGGACCAGCGTCGTCGAATGGACCTGCGGACGGACGCTCTCACTCCAGCAGGTGGTCGACGGTGCGGACGAACCGGTCGACGAGCCGGTCGGGCAGCGAAGGGGACACCTCGTCGAGCAGGTCGGCGGTCCGTTCGGGTTCCCGGAGCGAGAGGGTCATCGGGTCGTCGTCGGATTTCTCGACGACGCCATGGTCGACGAGGTTGGAGACGTGCCACGCGATGGTGCTCCGGGCGAGATCGAGCTCTCGCGCGAGTCGGACCGGCCGGGTCGGGCCGTCGGCGTGCAGCCGGAATATGATCTCGCGGGGCGTCTCGCGTCGGAGGAACGCGATCGCCTGCCGTTCCCAGGGGTCGAACCCGGTGGGGTAGTAATGGGTCTTGCCACAGAGATGCTCGGCCACGACGTCTCCGTCGGTCGTGAGCCGCCGCAGGTGGTACTGGAGCTGGCCCGCTGCCAGGTCCAGATCGCGACCGAGCCGGCTCTGGTGGACGCCCGGCACGTCGTGGATGCGGTCGCGGATCCGCTCCCTCGTGGTCGACATCCTCGGGCCAATGTCGGGTCTCCGGCCCCATATCCCTCGCGGTTGCGGAAGCTTTCATCCGGAAGGAGGTACCTTCTTTACCGCTCGAGGTCGAGGTGTTCCCTGTCGTCCAACCCTCATGACGTCGCATCTTGGCTTCACGATCCCCCTGCTCGCCATCATCCTCGTCGCTGCGGTGGGGACCGGGCTCCTCTTCGCGATCAGTCTCGTCGCCTACGCCCGTCGGCGGCGCACCCAGTACCTCCTCATCAGCGTCGCCATCGGTGCGCTCTGGGCTCGGTCACTCGTCGGCGCCGGGACGGTCCTCGGGCACGTCCCGATGTCGATCCATCACCTGGTGGAACACGGTCTCGATCTCTTCATCGCCGCCGTCGTGCTCTACGCGGTCTACGTCCACGCACCTGGGTCGTTCACCGACCCGGATGGTCGTGATTGACACTGCCTCGTCCGTCGCGACTGATTCCGTCCCACAGAGTCGTGACTGACACCGACGCGACCGGTCGTGACTGACCCCGACGCGAACGGCCGAGTCGGGTCCGAGGTTGACCTTCGCCGCGGACCGCTTCGGCCGGCGACACGAGGTCGACGGCCGTCGCCTCCTATCAGTACTTCGCGATCCCGTCGATTACGATGAACTCGATCGCGATATAGTCGGCCGCGATCGTGGGTCCGACGGAGGTTACCCGGGATCCGTGGAGACTCCGTCACGGATCGGATTCCAGGAATGACGATCGATGCCTTCGGAACCGACTTCGGGTCCCCCGAGCTTCGGGTGAGAGACGGTCGACAGATTTGCCCGGAAGCAGGTGTCGGTCGCCTCTCGGATCTGCTGGTACGTGCCGGACTCTATGCGTCCGTCGGTCGGCGTGCGGGACACCTGACAGCGTCCTCGGTAGTCGATGCCAGATTCACTCGAGGGGACGCGATGTCGGGTCTCCGCTGTAGACCGGCCAGGCCCGGCCTCTGGAGCGAACTTGAAGGGGCGATTACGGGGGTTAGTCGCCCAATGTTCTTGAATTTCGCTCCCGAACGAGCACGTAGATCCATGGCTCAGACGACGTCCCACAACGCGACGATGTCACGGGAGGAGGCGGCCGACTACCTGCGATCCATCGCTGATGGACTGGACGGTGGCCAGGGGAGCATGGTGATGCGCGTCGGGAACAAGGACGTCCGACTGTCGCCACCCGAGACCATCGACGCGGAGGTGTCGGTCACCGAGCGGGTGCGCCGGATCCGGAAGGACGTCGAGGAGGTCACCATCCAGTTCAGGTGGAACCCCGTCGAGGGCGCCGACGAGTCCGACCCCGACGTGGAGGACGAATCGGGGGCGGAAACGGACGGATGACGGCACTTTTCGCCGCCGTGTTCGGCGAGGTCGTCCTCCAGGTGAACGGCGACGAGGCGGCGATAATCAGCGCGGTCTTCGTCTTCCTCGTCAGTCTCCTCATCGGGACGGGGGCGATCCACCTCGGGGCACAGGTCATGATCGACCGCGATACCGGCTTCCGTCGGGCAGCACTCACGGCGCTTCTCGGCGCGATCGTCTACACCGCCGTGGGGTTCTTCTTCGGGTGGATCCCGCTGCTTGGGCCGCTGCTCATGCTCATCGCGTGGATCGGCGTCATCAACTGGCTGTACCCGGGAGGATGGGGGACGGCGATCGGCGTCGGCTTCATCGCCTGGATCGTCGCCGTCCTCGTCCTCTTCGCACTCGCCACGCTCGGGATCGTCACCCCAGACGCACTGGGCGTCCCGGGGGCCTAGATGGAC
The DNA here is from genome assembly GCA_007135435.1 of Natronomonas sp. Taxonomy (GTDB): domain Archaea; phylum Halobacteriota; class Halobacteria; order Halobacteriales; family Haloarculaceae; genus Natronomonas. The sequence continues at coordinate 1,746 of SLIW01000028.1, read as the reverse complement.
GGCGACGGCGATGTCGACGTAGATCCGCAGCGTTCCACGCCGGACGACCCCGCCCGGATCCCGGCGGGGTCTACTTCTGGACGACGACGCGTTCGTTCGCCTCGACGGTCACGGTGTACCCGTGGTACTCGAAGGTGACGCGTCCCGACGTGTCACCCGCACACATCGCATCGAGCGCGTCAGGGTCGACCGCCTCGTAGAGCGGGGGCAGCTCCGTGAAGCTGGTCCCCTCGACGTCGGCGACCGTATTGACGACTGTGACACTCGGGGTGCCATCATCGAGGGGGGTCATCGTTCCGCGATTGCCTCGGGCATCGGCACTCATGTTCGGGGGTACGAGTGTCGACTAGATAAACCGCAACGGGTGTCTTCGCAAGCTGAAAAGACCCCGGGAGCCTCGAGAACCACCGGCTACGTGGCCAGGGAAGCACGATATCACGTCCTCCGAGGCCGGCGTCGAGGTGAACCGATCCGATCCCCGGATCGAAGGCCACCCCAGCGGTCGCAAGACCGTGGAAGATACACCGGCGTTGTCGGGACCGACGGCTCGTCAGAGTCCGTGAAGGAAGGCGCGTACCGCCGCTACCGGACCGCCGCCGGTCTGGTGAGCTCGAGGTGTGGGACCAGGGTGTCCGCGGCGTCCAGGAGCACGACGAGGTCCTGGTCGGGGTCGTATCTCACGACGCCCGCCGCGGCGAGCTTCGGGAGGTGGACGTGGACGAGGCTGGTCGCGACCCGTTCGTATCGATCGCGGGTGTGTTCGCCCTCCCAGAGGGCGATCTGGTCGGCGAGCTCGCCGAGGTGGACGGCACCCACGGCCTGCAGGAGGTGGTGGAGCGCGAACCGTCGGCGCTCGTTCGCGAGGAGCGCGAACACCTGCGTGGCGGAGAGGTCTGTCTCGGTACACCCTGTGTCTGTCGGGGTCGTCGTCGTTGGCATGGTCTGCGATACTCGCCTACGCGTCGGGGCGCGCTGGTCGTCGTCGAGCAACTTCGGCCGAGTACACCGGCTCTCGGGACGACGCCACGATAAACGATGTGCCCGGTTGTTTCGAGATACCTCGACATGGTCGGTCGGTCGTGGCGGAGCCGGTCTGTGCTTACCACGCGACAGGACAGGCCTGAGACGACGTTATGGTCGCCGATCCCGTGTGCTTACTCGTCGAGGAACCGGTCGCCACCCGCCGGGAGATCGGCGTCGTCCAGTCGCTCGATCGTGACCCGCCAGTCCGGGACGACCGACGACGGGGAGGTGACTTCCCAGCACCCCTGGACCGGCGCGCCCCGGGCGAACGAGGCGTGGATGAGCGTCTGGAGCTCCGCCTCGAAGTCGGGTCGGGGTGCGTCCGGGTCGGCGTCCGTGGGAGGGACGGTCATCGGTCGCCCTTTGGCAGGTGTCGGGCAGTCTCCGACGAGGGGTGGATGGTCAGCGAGTGATGGTAGATACGCATGGGATGATTCCGGGGTGGGCGGTGGACGCGGTACGTGCCCGCACGTGGGCCGGGTCACCACCGGACAGAACCAGCCACCGTAGTCCGTCGGGGGATTTGACATCCACCTCCGCCTGAAGGCGGAGGAATCCCACGGCATCGCACCGCTGAGTTGGGATATTATGGTTTGCAGTCTACCACTTGTTCCCGCGGTTGGAATCCGTGGGACAAGTCGTGAAGGTAGACTGCTGGCTGTGCCAACCAGCCGGTACTCCTATCCCCGGCCACACTGGTCGGAGACTCGGAGTTACGTTCGT
>SLIW01000465.1 GCA_007135435.1 Natronomonas sp. | reverse complement strand
GCTCGAACCGGGCGTACGTCCGGGCGATGGGCGATCTGGAGAACTTCGTCGGGATGATCGCGACGTCGGCGGCACTCGTCGAGGCGCTGGCCGGTCGATTGCGGGGGACGGACCGCCCTGCCGTCCTCGCGGCGGGGATCAGCCTCGGCGGCTGGGCCGTCAACCTCCATCGCGCATACGGGACGGGCGTCGATCGGTACGTCCCGATGCTGTCGGGCGCGCGAATCGGCGAGCTGTTGGTCTCGTCGATCTATCGGAAACTGGCGGCCGAGTCCGCCCGAAGGAACCCCGAGGTGCTCCGCCGCGCCCTCGACTTCGAGGAGGCGTTCACCAGCAACGACGCGGACGACTGCGACCCGCTGCTCGCTCGCCACGACCGGATCATCGAGCTCGAAACGCAGCGGTCCGCCTACGAGGGATGCGAGCTGGCGATCCTGGAGAAGGGCCACGTCACCGGTGCGCTCGCGACGGCTGCACTCCGCGCGCACGTCCATCGATCGGTCGAGAAAATCCGGGAGTGAGCGTTCGCAGACGCCGAATTCGTCCCTCCTACTGTCGGCTGTAACTATGTAAACCGGCCCTGCCCAATTCACGCCATTTCGGAGCGAGTCCTCCCGACGCTCTCGACACCATCTTCACGAAATTACAGCCGACAGTATCAGGCCCACGGAGACAGCGGCCGGTCAGTCGTGATCCGCTCGTCGGCGATGGTCCTGTCGTGGAGGACGCAGAGTGCCGTTCCGAGCAGGGCGGCACCGATACCGGCGACCCCGACGGGGGCGATCACGACGTTCCCGGCCCCCGTGAGGTAGACGAGCGACAGTGCACCCAGCCCGTTGAACGAGCCGTGGAGGAACGTCGCGGCGAGGACGGACCGAGCGCGGACGGTCAGGTACGTGTAGATGGGGGCCATCGCCATCGTCGCGACCGTCATGACGAACACGCCGGCGACCGGCGCTTCGGGAAAGTTGTGCCCCTGCAGGATGATCGGCGCGTGCCAGATGCCCCAGAGCGCCCCGGTGACGATCGAGAGCTTCCAGAACCCGAGCGGGGCGAGTTCCGTGAGGAGCAACCCCCGCCAGCCGAGCTCCTCGCCCAGCGCGGCGATGGCGTTGATCGTGAGTCCCGCGACGAGCCCCTGGACGACGAACAGGACGGCTGGAGGGACGGGTATCGCCTCCAGTTGTGCGACCGCGTCGGCGGCCTCGTCCTGGCTCAACCCCAGCTCGAGGAGGTACGCCGCGTAGTCGGTCGTGAACGAGACCCCTGGAAGCGCGACCCCGAGTCCGATGGTGGCGGCGACGAGACCCACCGGGGTCAACCACGCGAGTCCGACCCAGCGGAGCCGGCCCCGTGCGAGCCCGCAGCCCTCCCGGATCGGTTCACCGTGCCACCGCTGGGTCGCGATCGCGGCGATCGCCGGTGACCACATGTACGTCGCGACCAGGAGCACGATCCCCCCGAGCGTGTCCAGTTCGATCCCGACGAGGGAGAGGATGGCCGCGCTGGTCCAGGCGATGCCGAACGCGAGTCCGAGGAAGAGCGCGACCTTCCGAGTGCGTACGCCCGTCTCGCTCGTTCCCCCGTGGGCGGTCGCGTGGACAGCCATACCCCCAATCTCTGGGCCGGCTGTCTTGAAAGTGGGTCAGACACGGTCGGATGACGCGACGAGCCCATCGTCGAAGACGTGATCTGTTGGAGAGACGATATTGTCTGCCGCCGCGGTGTAACTCGATACCGGATCATCGGAACGCCGAATTCGGATGGCCATTGACTGACTTCGGCTCGGGATTGTCGGGGGCAAGTAGCAGACGACAGAGAGGCCGCCAGTCGCAGAAACGGGTATATACCGCTGCGAGCGTCATTGCTCCGTGGAACGCTTCACCAGCAGGAACGGCAAGCGGTCTCAGAATTCGCCACCCACCATGGGAGATCACCGGACATGCCGGTGCCCCGATTCGAGGCCACGGCGGCGAATGACGCCGTTGACCAACTGCACCACCCCAGCACCGAAGGTGGCCTCCCGTGGAGGAATCTCGCGAACGTGGTCGGAATCGACCGAACGTCACTCACGTGGAGTGACATCCCACTCGTGGACGGAGTGAGCGTCGTTGCGGCCGCAATCGCGGACGCCAAACCACGCGATATCACGGAGATCCGAGGCTTCGGAGCGGAGGTCGAACGAGCGTATACCGACCCACGGATGGCCCCGTTCGATTGCGACAGGTACCTGAAACTGGTGACGCCCACCCCTGGAGACGAGCCAATGACACCCATCGATCATCAAGCCGCACCGAGAACGTACCCATTCGAGCCGTCACGACACTTCGTGGGGTGAACGATGCAGTCCATCACCCCCAACCTGTGGTTCGACGGCACGGCCGAGGAGGCGGTGACCCGCTGGACGAACATCTTCGAGGATGCTTCGATCGGCTCCATCGCCCGCTACGACGACGCGTCTGCCGAAGCCTCGGGGCAACCAACCGGGAGCGCCATGACCGTCGAGTTCGAACTCGAGGGTCAATCCTTCGTCGCCCTCAATGGTGGGCCGCAGTTCGGGTTCACGCCGGCGATCTCGTTCATCGTCAACTGTCCTACCGCTGACGAGGTGGACGACCTGTGGGCTCAGCTCTCCGCAGGCGGTGAGACGCTGATGCCGCTCGATTCGTATCCGTTTAGCGACCGGTACGGCTGGACCACGGACGAGTTCGGACTGTCGTGGCAGCTGATTCACACCGAGGATCCCCCGCCACAGAAGATCGTCCCGTCGCTGCTGTTCGTCGGCCAGCAGTGCGGGCACGCAGAGGAGGCGGTCGACTTCTACACGTCAGTGTTCGACGATTCCGGCGTCGGCGAGATCGTCCGGTACGGTCCGGAACACCCGCCAAATGAGGAGGGGACAGTCATGTACGCGGACTTCACACTCGGGGGCCAGCAGTTCGCGGCGATGGACAGCGCCGAGGACCACGACTTCGACTTCGACGAGTCGGTCTCGTTCATCGTCCACTGTGCGGACCAGGACGAGGTGGACTACTACTGGGATGCACTGACGGCCGATGGCGGAGCGGAGGGTCAATGTGCGTGGCTCACAGACAGATACGGCGTGTCGTGGCAGATCGTCCCGAGGATCCTCCCGGAGCTCCTCAGGGACGAGGATAGCGAACGAGCTGGCCGTGTCATGGAAGCGATGCTCCAGATGCAGAAGATCGATATCGAGGCGCTGGAGGAAGCCTACGCACAGTGATCGTTCCTCGATCATCTGTCGGGGAGCTGGAACGGGGAGAGCTAGCGCTGGTTGGTGTCTCGCGAATGGTTCTCGAAAAACCGCTGTCCGATTTCCTCCCCCTTTGCACTTTGTGAGCCCGGGTACCGCTGATTCTAATTCGATTCGTTCGAGCATGGATATCCCGAATCTGCTGTTTCCATGGCTGTGTGGTGAGCGCTGCTCGATCGGGAATCAATCAGGTGGAGAGCTTTCTGTGGAAATTACTCCACCGACCGAGAAGGTATGTGAGTGAACCATTCTGCATCTGCGTCCGCGGTGAGGCCCGCGAACGCCGCTCCGGCGAATCCAACGATGGCAAACTGGACGGTCACGACGATTGCTCTACTGCCGAACAGCACGGCGGCTGCCCCCAGCATGCCGCTCTGAAGAGCCCCGGAATCGACAGAGACCGCGTAGATGGCCAGGAGGAGGACCGGGGTGACGTAGCCGATGAGGCCTCCGAGGCCGAAAGTGAGGAGCACGGTTTCGTACTGGTCCTGGAGCGCAATCCGTCGACCGGCCCAGTACCCGACGACGAATACCCCGGCGATTCCCACGACGGCTCCGATCGCATGGATGAGCCCCTGGAAGAGGACGATCAGTTCGGCGGTAGAACCGGGCCAGCGGGCGGCCGTCTGGCCACCAGCGATGAACCGGGCGGTGAGATAGCCCGGAGACACGTGGAGTACCGCGAGAACACCGCCGAGGAGGGCCGCGAAGACGCCGCTTTTCGTAAGGACCATGCCTATGCCGTCCAGAGTCCCGATAATAAGCTTTCACACTGTCGGAGTGCGAACGGTCAACGGTCGTTCAGCGCCCCTCTGTTCCGAGCGATCGGCTCGTGACTGTTGCGGGCACGCTCTTCGTAGCGGAGGTCGTCGAACCAGACCGCTTCATCGACTATCTTATCGACTATCTCGTCGATATTACCCGAGCATCACCCGCCTACGTAGTCATCGTGTACCCCTTTCGATGGGAACGCCGAGTCAGTAGGCATCCTGATCGTCACGACCCTACCAGTTTCAGTAGATGCTCATCAGACCATGCGCCATACATCGAACGAACCGAGCATCACCTGCTGAGCAGTTGTTGGTTTGGATGTTTCGTCGGTCACCGCCAGGAGAACCACCGTGGAACCCGTTCCTGGTACTGCTCGTACGCGTCGCCGTGTTTCTCGGCAAGGTGGGGTTCCTCGAACCCGATGACCCGGTTGTGGAACCCGATCCACATCCCGGCGCCCCACCAGAGGATCGCCACCGACCGTCGCCGGAGTGCCTGTCCGAGGATCACCAGGAGGACGCCGACATACATCGGGTTACGGGAATACGCGTAGAGCCCTCCGGTGACGAGTTCGTCGGGTTCGTCGGTCGGCGACGGTGTGCCGTCACCCTCTGTCGAGAACTGGACGGCCGTATGGGCATAGATCATCGCCCCCGAGACGAGCGAGAGGTCTCCGAGCACCCGTCCAGATTTTCGACCGATCAGGAGCTCCGGGTGGGGTCGCCATCTCGCCAGGAGTTGTGGAATCGCCACGGCCACCGTT